>NZ_CAMYEZ010000079.1 GCF_947254915.1 uncultured Porphyromonas sp.
CAGGCACCGCCTACTACGCCGTAGCTATGGCAAAGAACGCCGACGGTAAGTGGGGTCCCCTCACCAAAGTCGAGTTCTCCACGCAAGCAGATGCCATAGCTAACGAGCTACCTACACTCAACTTTGATCCTCAAGTAGACAGTCAAGGAGCTATAACGAGTCAAGACATATTGGATCATGAGCAGGCACTAGGGCGTACCCCTACAGAACTAGCCCTACAGGGTAAGCGGTTTAGGGGTTTTGCCAATACGGCTCTAAAGACTATTCCAGGAGTCATTTACGACCTTGAGAGTGGTCAGCATCTTATGATTGTAGCCTTTAGCAAGGAGACACTTGCAGACTGTCCTAAGACGAAAGCGATGCTATCCGAACTGGGGTTCGGCTCCTTCACGCAGGACTCTCATGATGGCACCGCCACTCTTACAGCTACTAAGAACGATGACCCAAAAGTCTCTGTCTTACTTCTAGACGAGCCCAACGCAGAGCTTAATACAACACTACAAGTAAGACTGCTCTACAAAAACGTGTCGTCAGGTAACGATATCGAAAAGGATCATGCAGTCATCACTGACGTTCTGGACTTCCCTTCTTATACTCAACTGGAGACAAAGGATCACGATAAGATCAAGGCTTTTGAGCAAACACTAGGTCTTCGCGAGTTCAACGCTCTCTACTCTAGTGACACCAAGCTACAGTTCGATACTAAGCCGGAGGATCTCAGCAAGTCTAACTTCCATTACGTCCGCTACACCTTTGGTAAGTACACTGGTCTTTACATTATCTGCCGTCTCAATTGTCTCAGTAACGATACAGAGCTACAATCTGCAGAACTAAAACAGTGGCTGGCAAACAATAGCTTTACAGAGGGCTACCAATACGATGCCCGATATCGTGCTATCTCTGTCTTGAATGCACAAGGGGTTAAGTGCGAAGTCTTCTTTGACACAGATCTCAAGCAATACCTCTTACAAATCTCTAGGCCTAAGTAAATCCTCTCTCATTGCTGCCTGATTAAAGTCTCAGCGACAGCAAAACGTAAAGCGAGGGCTCAACCACTATATCAGCAGTTGAGCCCTCGCTTTTCTTGTTTCTATCCTATGATTGCTCTGCAGCATCCTAGACAAAGAGGCTCCAGCCACCACCTATCGTGATGACTGGAGCCTCTATAGTATCGGCAGAGAGGACTTCTCTAGTAGTTCCTCTCGCCTTGGCTGTACTCTTTTACTAGCGAACGACCTTGAAAGAGGAGATCCCTTCTCTACCACTCACGGCAATGATATAGCTACCGTATGGTAGCGTACGCATATCTATCTCACGTTCTGTAGTAGACATGAGTACCTCTCCAGAGAGACTATACAGCGTCACCGTCAGGAAGTTCCCGTGGATTGTACAGAGACCATCCTCTTGGGTTAGAGTGATAGCACAATCCGTGGGGAGACCAACGGCATTGCCCTTGACCTGCTCTAGTTTGATATCTGAGATTTGGAGACAAGCATAGCGATTCTGGGTGATTGGCGATATGAGGTGCATTCCGATAGAGGAGATACCCTCGGGGATATCTACTATAGTCTCGTAGCTCTGTAGCTCTATCACGCCATCGTCAGTGGCCGTACCAGCTGGGATGACTATACTAGCCACTTTCTTCTGGTCTGAGGCGTTGTTGTTTTTACCTATAGTAATCTCAATCGTCTCCTCAGAGATCGCACGAGCACGGAAAGTAATCTTGCAACACTTATCCTTGTCAAAAGTGACAGGCGGAGAGATTAGCCACTCATCGGTAGCCACTACATAAGTAGGCGTAAGCGTAGGATTGATTATATACTCTATGCCGTTGGCTACGCTATTGAATATCTGACCCGTCAAGTCACTATTGACAAACCAACTCCAGCCATCACGATTACCATCGATGAGCCTCCAACGCTTAGCATATTCCTCTCCCTCGAAAGTCTCCTCGACAGGAGGCGTGAGAGCAGGACCAGCTACGACCCAGTCGCTGTGTGTCGTGCTCTCTCCAGCTTCGTTGATAGCCTTGATAGTATAGTAGTAACTAGAGAGCTCAGAGATGCTCTTGTCGCTGTATCGTAGCTCCTTAACAGCTCTGGCAATGGGCTCTGTACTATCGGAGCGGTAGAGATCGTAAGAGAGTTTATCCTTATTGATTGTAGCTCCATGGGCTCCTACCTTGGGAGCATGCCATGTCAGCATCACCTCTTTCGACCCATTGGTCGTCATGAGCTCTACATCTGTCACCTGAGCAGGAGCATCTAAGCCTACCCATAGAGCTATAGAGGTGCGCTCGCCTTCGCCAGCCTCATTGAGAGCAGAGACCGTGTAGAGATATTCGCCAGCCTGTGACATCTCTTTGTCCTCATACGTGAGGAGCTGATCTGGAGTAGCATCGGCAAAGGAGTGGATCTCTACACCATTGCGATAGAGCTTGACAGAAGAGAGTGCTGAGAGGGGCTTTCCAGAGAAAGTCTTGGAGGGATTCTTCCACTGAACAGTGGCTACCAGCGCACTATTGACATCAGCCTCTGCGACTAAGTCAGATACAGCTGCAGGAGCCTCATTGCCACCCGGAGCAAACGGGATAAAGAGTGCTTGTAGCATCGCTTTTTCGCCCACCTTGCCGAGTGACTGGACCGTAGGAGTAGCAGGCGTAGAGAGGTCAAAGCGTACCAGCTGTGCATCCTTGTCACTCATCGTAGAGGTGGTAGCGACCCAGTAGAGGAGATCTCTGTCTGTACGGTCAAACTCAAGCGACTGATTGCTCAGTACACCTCCTAGCTGAGGGTTGATTATCTCTTTGAGCTTACCACTAGCGGGGTCTATCTTATGAAGCACCCCTGCGGATGTAAGTGCGTAGAACTCTCCGCGACTGTTTACGGCAAGAGGACCACAGCTAGACTCCAACTGGCAAACCTCCTTAAAGGCTCCAGTCGCTAGATCTACCTCAACTAGTCTGCTACTCCCCGCAGAGAATGTGGTAGCATACATCTTGTGCGTTGTATAGTCGTAAGTCATATCGAGCACCCGTGCTCCAAAATCCTCAGGATCTGCCCATCGGCCGATATTTTTGCGTTCCTTAGTCCGTACATTGTAGGAGATAAACCACTCAGGACGTGGTCCTCTCTGACTAGTGTAGACGTAAGTGCAGGCGTAAATGAGACCATCACAAGCTGCACCAGCGTAGACGCCCTCATCCTTGCCGAAGGTGAGATCACTCTGAGTCTTCTCAGGCTCATCTAGGTAGAAGTGACCGAAGCCGTACTGCCCAGCACCAAACTGCTGGTTGCTCTGGAAGAATCCATACGCTATGCGATGAGGAGCATCGGATGTAGACCTCTTCTCACCACTGTAAGGCTGAGGCTTTTCCTCTCCATACATTTCTATGTTCATAGAGAAGACGGGCCACCCTTTTGCAGTAGCTATCGCTACCTCATCTTCATAGGCAAAGTTGCTCTCTAAATCCGTTTTCTCTAGCAGATAGATACCCTGTGGGTTAAGCCCCATATAGTCATCCCAATCATCTGCGGCGAAAGCGCGATACTCTGGCAGGGCACTCAAAAGCCGTATCATCGCATCACCCTTAATCTTATTGCGCTGTATCTCTAGATGACCTAACTGGCTGGGAGAGGCAAGCCTAATCTCGTCAATATGGTTTTTGAAGCAACTAAGTTCTTGAAGTAGCGGACAGTGCGACAGGTCTAGCGTACCAGTCAAGAGATTGTCTCGACAGACGAGAGAGCCCAAGTTCGCATTATGACTTAGGTCTATAGAGACAAACTTATTGCCCCAGCAACTAAAGTCTGCTAGCTGAGGGAGCCCACTGAGGTCTATTGATGTCAGATTGTTAGAACCGACGTAGAGACGTACCAAGTTAGGCAACTCGCCTAGAGTGATTGATGTGATTTCATTGTCATCTACGAGGAGCTGCTCTAGACTCAGAGCCTTGCTCGCATCAACTGTGAGGAGCTTATTACCAGAGCAGTCTAGCTTCTTGACCTTACCTGTGATAGTAATTGTCGACTCCTCTAGCTTGTAGTAACCAGGTGAGTCGTAAGCGGCTCCTGTGACAGTAACGTCTCCATCGCTCTTCAGATTCAGACCGATATATTCGCCCTTTTGCTTTGCAGAGACGAGGACAATCTGCTCCACTTGTAGCGGATCACCCTCTTCGCTGATAGAGAGAAATGCCTCATCCCACACTTTGACGGCCTGGTAGAGTGCTTTGCTCCCGACAGGTACGAAGAGATTCATCTTATAATTGGGAAACATCACACCAAAAGCTCCTGTCTCAGCTACGGGTGGCTCCACAGCTCGAATGTGAAACTCTCTCAGCTCCTTACAATTATCAAAAGCCCCCACGTCAATTGTCTTAACTGTCGATGGGAGGTGAACCTTGGTAAGCTTTGCATCAGAGGCGCAGAAGCTATTAGGTATACCTACTACTCCCTCTGAGATTACTAGCGTCTCTAAGCTTTGTGTACTTTCAAAGGCTGACGGCTTGATAGTGGTTACCGTTGTAGGTGTCTGATAGCTAGCACGCTCTGCTGCGGCTGGATAGACGAACAGAGTTTCTTTTGCCTTGTCAAAGAGGACTCCATCCTCGGTACTAAAAGAGACATTGAGCGATGATACAGAGATGCTCTTGAGCGCTGTACATCCGCCAAAAGCTGCGTCTCCGAGGCTCTCAAGGGCTCTTCCTAAGCGCACATCTTGTAGCTTACTGCCCCAGAAGCAGGTCTTGCCGATACTCTTTAGGGTAGAACTCTCTGGGAGAGATGTCAAACCCGTTTTGTAGAATGCCATATCGCCTATGGACTCAAGACTATTCGGCAGATTGATACGCTCCAAAAGGTAGCAGCTCATAAAAACTTTAGCGTTTATCTTCTTAAGTCCTTCTGGCAGGGTCACCTCCTTAAGGGCACTACACTTGAGAAAGCAGGAGGTTCCAACCGTTGTGATATTACGAGGTAGTGAGAAGGTCTCAAAGTGCTTGTTGCTAGAGAACTTATAGCTGGGCAGTGTACCCTCTAAAGCCCCCTGCGAGTTAATGAAGTCTGCCTGCGAGAGGTCTACATGCTTGAGCGATGATAAGCCATCAAGTGTGCCGAGGTCGGCATCGTTGAGGATGCCACGAACGACAAGTCTCTCTAAGCTCGTATGACCTGCCAGCTGATTGGCAAGTGTACCAGCCTCCGTGATCGTCACCTCTAGATGCGTGTCTTGAGCCACAGACCTCTGTGAAGTGAAGAGGAAAAGGCTCCACGCCATGATCAAAGCTACGACCCAAGCTCTAGATAGAAGTATGTGTCTATTCATAATTATAGTGGTTTAGTTAGTTGGTGACACTACTATAAGTATAGCAACGCAAGCTATGCCTTCCGACAGCCAAAGATACACTTTATTTTTATTTTTCACAACAGAAGCTGTACACTCTTCAAATTGCATTTTGGAGTGGAAAATACGATTTCACAAGTAATCGCTACTTTCTAAGTTCAAATGCAAGTAAAAAGCGAAGTTTTGACCTAGGTCAAAACTTCGCTAAAACGGACAGACAAATAAAGCCCCTCAAAAAAACAACAAGAGGGAGTGTCAAGCTAATGCTCAACACTCCCTCTGCTATTTGTTTTGAGACTAGGACGAGAATCAGTGCTTTCGTCAGCCCCTACACACTGCACAAAGTATCTCCATATGGGAGGCGGACTATGTGACTGTGTCTCGTCAGCGCTCCTAGTACACTACTCCTGGGCTGGCGCCTCGGCCTGTGCAGGTGCCTCTGTAGCTGGAGTATCCTGCTGGGCGACAGCCTTAGTAGCACCGCTACCACGACGCGAACGACGTGTGCGCTTCTTGCCCTCACTCTTAGGAGCAGAAGCGCTCTTGGTCATATTGTCGTTGAAGTCAACAAGCTCAATAAAGCACATAGAAGCATTGTCGCCTAGACGTAGACCCGTACGTAGGATACGTGTGTAGCCACCAGGACGATCGCCGACCTTGTCGACGACGGTGCCGAAGAGCTCCTTGACTGCCTCCTTGTCACGTAGGTAGCTGAAGGCTAGACGACGAGAAGCCGTGGTGTCATTTTTTGCCGTGGTAATAATAGGCTCAACAAACTTGCGCAGTTCCTTAGCCTTGGCAACTGTCGTGTTAATCCGCTTGTGCATAATGAGCGAGCTAGCCATATTGGCAAGCATAGCCTCACGATGCGCCTTGGTGCGGCCTAGATGGTTGAATTTCTTATTGTGTCTCATAAGAGGAATTAATCGTTATCTAATCTATAGGGGGTAAGATCCATATCAAAGCCTAGGTCTTGAGCCGCTAAGAACTGCTCAAGCTCTACAAGCGACTTCCTACCGAAGTTCTTAATCTTCAAGAGTTCCTCACGATCTCTACTCAGCAGGTCTGCAATCGTAGAGATACCCGCAGCCTTGAGACAGTTGAGCGCACGAACTGAGAGATCTGTCGTTGCTAGGTCTGTCATCAACTTCGAGCGAACCTTCATCATCTGATTGTCTAAGACAGTGTCAGGCTCCTCCTCGGGGAGCTCAACCTCAAACTCATTGTCCGCAAAAAGTGCAAAGTGCGAAATCAAAATCTCGGCAGCCTGGCGTAGAGCCTCACGTGGATGAATCGTGCCATCCGTCTCAATCTCCAGAACTAGCTTCTCGTAGTCTGTGCGCTGATCTACACGATACGCTTCGGTGATATGCTTCACCTTGCGAATCGGTGTATAGATACCGTCAATGGGAAGTGTATTGACAGCATCGTCTTCACGACGGTTCTCCTCGGAGACAACGTAGCCACGCCCCTTATTGATGCGTATCTCTATCGTGAAGTCAGCATCCTCAGCAAGATTACAGATGACCAAGTCGGGGTTCTGCACCTTATAGCTAGTCAAGACCTGATTGAGGTCACCAGCCTGAAAGGAGTTGCGACCCGTGACGTGGAGCGTGATGGTCTCTTCCTGAGGATCCTCTACAGTAGCTTTGAATCTAATCTGCTTGAGATTAAGTATGATATGGGTTACATCTTCCAACACCCCTGGAATAGTAGCAAATTCATGCTCTACACCTTCGATACGGATAGAAGCTATTGCATACCCCTCTAGCGATGAGAGGAGGATGCGCCGCAAGGCGTTGCCAATAGTCATAGCATAGCCTGGCTCTAGAGGCTTAAATTCAAACTTGGCGTAGTGATCCGAAGCGTCCAGCATAAGGACGCTGTCAGGTTGTTGAAATGCTAATATTGCCATAGAGTTAGAGGGTTACTTAGAATACAATTCGACGATGAGCTGCTCCTTGATGGGCTCGGGTATCTCCTCACGTGTAGGTACGTTGAGGTACTTACCGCTGTAGGTGCGTGCATCCCACTCTAGCCATGGATACTTGCTATGATTGTATCCTGCAAGAGAGTCCGCAATGACCTCCATAGACTTGTCACGCTCACGTACACCGACAATCTGTCCAGGCTTGAGTGTGTAGGAGGGGATGTTGACCACATTACCGTCAACAACGATATGACGGTGAGAAACGAGCTGACGTGCTGCAGCTCGTGTAGGAGCAATGCCTAGACGGAAGACTACGTTGTCTAGACGAGACTCAAGAAGCTGTAGAAGTATCTCACCCGTGATGCCTGAGGTGCGCTGCGCCTTCTCAAAGAGATTGCGGAACTGACGCTCCAAGACCCCATAGGTATACTTGGCCATCTGCTTCTCGCGGAGCTGAAGTGCATACTCGCTCTGCTTGCGACGACGATTATTGCCGTGCTGACCTGGGGGATAGTTTTTCTTACTCAGGACTTTGTCTGCACCGAAGATGGGCTCACCAAACTTGCGTGCAATCTTGGACTTAGGACCAATATATCTTGCCATTGTTCTATTTCATTTTAATGCTACACCATACACCTGCTCTACAAGATGCTCGAGGGCATATGCGCCACTCTCTGCTATGTGGTGGTCAAGGCTGGGATCATATCTCAAGTAGTAAGTCTAGAAGCGACGGCGCATATAGAGCAGCCGCGATGCGATTAGAATAAGAGGGAAAGTAAGTGAGCAACCGCATCAATCTCACACTACGCCTATCGACTTACAGAGTCACTATCTTGAGTCTATGTCTAAGCTGAGACCTATCCGTAGAGCTTGCTATGTGCGAGTTACACCTAGGACTGATTAACAGTCTATCTGTAAAGCAAGGAGCAGTCCTGCTGTGGACTCTCAACACTAACTCTACAAGGTCGGTGCACCCGCTCTCTAGGTAGCTGTGATCTCTATACTTGTAGCAACTAGACCTTACGTCTCTTAGGAGGACGACAGCCGTTGTGTGGTAGCGGTGTGACGTCAATGATCTCTGTTACCTCAATACCAGCACCGTGGATGGTACGGATAGCGGACTCACGCCCATTGCCAGGACCCTTGACATAAGCCTTGACCTTGCGTAGCCCTAAATCAAATGCTGTCTTAGCGCAGTCTTGAGCTGCGAGCTGAGCTGCATAGGGAGTATTTTTCTTAGAGCTACGGAATCCCATCTTACCAGCTGATGACCAGCTGATGACCTGCCCCTCACTATTGGTAAGGGTGATGATGATATTATTGAAAGAAGAGTGTATGTGCGCCTGCCCTTGGGCATCGACCTTGACTGCTCTCTTTTTTGTTACGGTTTTCTTTGCCATAAGGTGGTTCTATTACTTAGTTGCCTTCTTCTTACCAGCGACTGTCTTGCGCTTACCCTTACGTGTACGGGCATTGTTCTTGGTACTCTGTCCACGCAGGGGGAGACCTAGACGATGCCTGATGCCTCGGTAGCAACCGATGTCCATGAGACGCTTGATGTTGAGCTGTGTCTCGCTACGGAGATCACCCTCAACCTTATAACCATTGGAGATCTGCTCACGGATAGCAGCTGCTTGATCATCTGTCCAATCCTGGACCTTGATGTTGCGATCAACACCTGCAGCATCCAAGATGCGAGCAGCACTACTACGACCTATACCATATATATAGGTCAAGGCTATCTCACCTCTTTTGTTTTGCGGCAGATCGACGCCGACGATTCTTATTGCCATACTCTATATACTGTGTGATGTTTGTTGCGTGATAAGCTGACTCTCCCTCATCCTAAGTGATGTGCGGAGCTTCATACCTAAGCTCATCCTTGACGCTGCTTGAACTTAGGATTCTTCTTATTGATGATGTACAGACGACCCTTGCGTCTGACGATCTTACAGTCTTCTGATCGCTTTTTGATTGATGCTCTGACTTTCATAGTATGCTCTTATTCTGATTGTCGCTATGACTTGATTACTTGTATCTATAGGAGATGCGACCACGTGTGAGGTCGTAAGGAGACATCTCTACCTTGACTTTGTCTCCTGGCAGGATACGAATGAAGTGCATACGCATCTTGCCCGATATGTGCGCCGTGATGATGTGTCCGTTCTGAAGCTGTACCTTGAACATTGCATTGCTCAGTGCCTCTAGGACGACACCATCCTGCTCAATAGCTGTTTGCTTGGCCATATTAAAACTCTCGTGTGCCTAATACTTCTTTGATATACTCGTATGTAGAAAGAATCTGCGGAGCTTGACCATCGGGCATAATGGCTATGCAGTGTTCAAAGTGCGCTGCAGGCTTGCCGTCATGCGTACGGACGGTCCATCCATCAGACTCAAAGACGACCTTGCGACGCCCCATCGTCACCATAGGCTCAATACAGATGCACATACCTGCTCGTAGCTTGGGGCCAACCCCTGGGTAACCATAGTTGGGAACGTTGGGGTCTTCGTGCATCACATGTCCGATACCATGCCCGACCAACTCACGAACGATACCATATCCCTGCGCTTCGCAGTGACGCTGAACCGCAGCGCCGATGTGCCCCACATTGTGACCTTCGACAGCCTGCTTGATACCTAAGTAGAGAGAGTCTCGAGTGACCGTCAGCAGACGCTCCACATCGGGATCAATATCCCCTACCGCAAAGGTATAAGCACTGTCTCCAGTAAAGCCATTGATATGCGTACCACAATCTACGGAGATGATGTCCCCCTCACGCAGTATCTCTCGATCCGAAGGGATACCATGTACCACATGATCATTAATTGAAGTACAGATACTGGCGGGGAAACCTCCATAACCTAAGAACGCAGGAGTAGCACCATGATCACATATAAAAGTATAGGCAATCGTGTCTAGATGCTTGGTGGTAACCCCTGGAGCAATGTGCTTCGCCACCTCTCCCAAGGTCTCTCCAACAAGTCTGTTGGCCACACGCATCAGCTCTATCTCCTCTGATGTCTTTAGGTAAATCATCTACTTGAATATATTCAAATGAAACAACACAACTGTAAGGAGTGTCAATATGCTGATACGGAACCCGTACGTCCCTTGATACGACCACTCTTCAGTAGACCATCATAGTGACGCATCAGTAGGTGACTCTCAACTTGCTGTAGTGTATCTAGAACCACACCTACGAGAATCAGCAGCGATGTACCTCCAAAGAACTGTGCGAATGCCGAGCTAATACCCAAAATCTGAGCAAAGGCTGGCATAATAGCGACCAGTGCGAGGAAGAACGCTCCAGGTAGTGTGATACGATCCATAATACCGTCGAGGTAGTCTCGCGTGCTACGTCCAGGCTTGACTCCTGGGATAAATCCATTGTTGCGCTTGAGGTCATCGGTCATCTGTGTGGGGTTGATCGTAATC
>NZ_CAMYEZ010000080.1 GCF_947254915.1 uncultured Porphyromonas sp.
ACCAAGGACCCCCTGATTAACAGTCAGATGCTCTAACCAACTGAGCTAAGGAAGCGTTTCAAATGTGAGTGCAAAGGTAATACTTTTCTCCAATACCTGCAAATAGTCGCCACCCCAACTTTTGCAAACTTCACAGAAAACCAAATCAACGACCTGACGTATACCCACTTACAAACAAGAACCTATCGTTTTTTTAGGCTAAGGCAATGACCCAGCGAAGTGACCCTTAGGGGAAAATCTAGAATAGCTCCGTAGAAAACGGAAATCCTCCACGGAGGACCAAAATAAAAGTTCGGAAGAATGAAATGGAACTTCGGAGGAAAGGGATTGAAGTTCGGAAGAATTTTTCCGATCCTCGCTGGGGAATAAAAAAATCCCCACGAAGAATTTGCATAGTTCTTCGTGGGGAGTTGAGAAAGGCTACGATTGCCTTCGCTTTTCAAGGCTGGTCTACAAACGATATACGGCATTTTTTCGTACCTTAGCCCCCAAATCAGTTCGTCTGAAGATGGAAATATGGATTATAGTGGCGACAGCCCGAGACAGAGCTATAGGACGTGACGGTACGATGCCGTGGCATCTGAGCGATGATTTGCGCCGATTTAAGGCAACAACGACGGGATATGCGGTCATTATGGGGCGACACACGTGGGACTCCATAGGCGCTCGACCTCTGCCCAATCGCTGTAACATAGTAGTCTCTCGCACGCTACCCGAAGGCGACGCCGAGACGCACTATGTCGCCTCCACTCTAGAGCAGGCCTTGCAGCACTGTCAGCAGGCGGGCTACGATCGAGTCTACATAATGGGTGGCGGTATGCTCTACAAGAGTGGTCTACCCTACGCTACGCACCTTAATCTGACAATGGTTGACACGATTGTACCTGATGCCGACACGCATTTCCCAGAGATTGACCTGGCGAAGTGGTCCATGCTCAAGGAGGCTCACTACCCAGCCGACGAGCGCAACGACTATCCTGTGTCACAGACGCTATACAAACGAATCGAAACGGCTAAACGCTATGAATAAACCTTCGATACCTAAGGGGACACGAGACTTTGGCGCTGAGGAGATGCGCCGGCGCAATTATATATTTGAGACGATACGCTCCGTCTTCGCGCTCTATGGGTTTGAGCAGATTGAGACGCCCGCTATGGAGCAACTCACCACGCTCACAGGTAAGTACGGTGTAGAGGGAGATCGGCTACTCTTTAAGATACTAAACTCGGGAGACTATAAGGCGGGCATTGATGCGGAGACCTTTACGGAGGAGTCTCCAGCAGCGTTGGCAGCGCGCCTCTGTGAGCGAGGTCTGCGCTACGATCTGACCGTGCCCTTCGCTCGTTATGTGGTGATGCACCGTAACGAACTCACTTTCCCATTCAAGCGCTACCAGATGCAACCCGTATGGCGTGCCGACAGACCGCAGAAGGGGCGCTATCGTGAGTTTTACCAGTGCGATGCCGACGTCATCGGTACCGACTCACTAATGCCTGAGGTGGACTTTGTCTATATGATTGACGAAGTCTTCCGTCGGCTCAAACTCCGCACGACGCTCCTACTCAACAACCGCAAGATACTAGCGGGCATCGCTGAGGTGATCAAGGCTCCAGACCGCTTGGCTCAGTTGACCATCTGCATGGACAAGCTGGACAAGACATCCGTAGAGGCGGTCTTGGCGGATCTCGTCGAGAGTGGCTTTGCCCCAGAATCGCTAGAGCCCGTTCGCAAGGTACTGACGCTGGAGGGAAGCAATCGCGACAAGGTGGCTGTGCTCAAGCAACTACTCGCTGACTCCGAGATAGGGCTCAAGGGACTGGAGGAACTTGAGTACGTCCTCAACCATGTTGACACGAGCGACCTGATGACCGAACTAACCTTCTCGCCTTCGCTGGCTCGTGGACTAGACTACTACACAGGCGCCATCCTGGAGGTCAAGTCGCTTGATGCACCGATGGGCTCGATCTCAGGAGGTGGCCGCTACGACAACTTGACTGGCATCTTCGGACTAGAGGGTGTCTCAGGCGTCGGCATCTCCTTTGGTGCCGAGCGCATCTACGACATTATGCTGTCGCTGGGTATGTTTGACACAGCTATGGAGCCTGAAGAGCGGATTATGATCGTAAACTTTGGCGAGGAGGAACTCCAGAAACTACTACCCATTGCGCATCAGCTACGCCGTGCAGGGCTCGCCACGGAGGTCTATCCTTCAGCGGACAAAATGAAGAAACAGCTCTCCTATGCCAATAGCCGAGGCTGTCGCCACGTCATCATCGCAGGTAGCCAAGAGCTTAACGAGGGCAAGGTCTCTATCAAGGACATGACCCTCGGCACACAGCAAGAGTGCCCGCTCAATGAGATCGTGTCTCGCCTAAAGGAGTCACTCACCGTCAATCATTAGAAGGCTCATCTCGTGGAGAATTGCTACCTTTGCAGGAGTATTTTTCATCTAAAGATCAAAGACTGAACATTCCCCCTATGCCACAAGACGAAGTAAGCTATGCGCTAGGACTAAGCATCGGACAGAACTTCAAAGCGTCCGGAATCAAGGCTATTACCTCCGAAGACTTCATCGCAGGTCTCCAAGACGCTCTCGCTGAGCGTGAGCCTCAGCTGACCAACGAGCGAGCTCGTGAGGTGATCAACCAACTGTTCACGCGCCTACAGCAAGAAGAGGCAGAGCTCAACGCAGCTGCTGGCAAGGAGTACCAAGAGATCATGCGCCACAAGAGTGGTGTCGTGACGCTCCCCAGTGGACTACAATACGAGATCATCAAGGAGGGCAAGGGCGCTAAGCCTAAAGCTACCGACAAGGTACGTGTACACTACCACGGCACGCTCATCAATGGGGTTGTCTTCGACAGTTCCGTAGAGCGTGGCGAGCCCGCCGAGTTTCCCCTCAATGCGGTCATCCCTGGCTGGACGGAGATCCTACAGCTGATGCCCGTGGGCAGTAAGTGGCGCGTCGTAATTCCCTCGAAACTAGCTTACGGGAGCCGTGGTGCTGGCGACGTGATTCGCCCCAATATGACGCTTATCTTTGAGATTGAGCTACTAGACATCGTATAGACACACTAAAGACTTATGACACATCGCATCCTAACCGCTGCGCTGACGCTACTTGTGAGCGTAGGTGCACTCACAGCGACTGAGCCTCCACGTCTCACCTCTGCCGCTGATACGGCAGCCTATGCACTTGGTGTAGCGAATGGTGTAGGCTTTGGGCAGAGCTTGACTCAAATGCCTGGAGACCCCATCAATAAAGAGTTGCTCCTAGCAGGCTTTACGGCAGCTTTTCTAGAGCAGCCCACAGTTATGACCAGTGAGGAGGCGCAAGCCTTTCTCTCTACCTACTTCCAGCAGCTGGAAGAGCGTATAGCGCAGGAGACAAAGGAGAAGAACGAGGCTTTCCTCAAGAGCAATGGCGAGCGCCCTGGAGTCAAGACGACCCAGAGCGGACTACAGTATGAGATCATCAAGGAGGGCAAAGGTCCCCGTCCTACGGTCGAGGACACGGTCCGTGTACACTACACGGGTACGCTCATTGATGGGACTAAGTTCGACAGCTCCGTAGATCGTGGCGAGCCCACTAAGTTTGGTCTCCTACAGGTGATCCCAGGCTGGACTGAGGGCCTATGCCTACTACCACAGGGCAGCAAGGCTAAGCTCTACATCCCAGCACGTCTAGCCTACGGCGAGCGTGGCGCGGGGAGACTGATTCCGCCCAATGCTACGCTCATCTTTGAGATTGAGCTACTAGAGGTCATCAAGGGCAAGCCTATCCCCTTGGCCACCCCAACAGAGAAATAACTATAACGCAAACAAACATCCTAAATACAACTTACAATGAAGAAATCAATTCTCTCACTCCTTGCAGTGGTTGCAATGGTCTGCACCTTTGCTAGCTGTAACAAGACAGCTCAGAAGAGTGATACCAACGATGAGCTATCAGCTATGAGCGATAGCGTGGCTATGATTCAGGGCTATATGACTGGTCAGCAGCTCGGTCAGCAGTTTATGATGATGGCTATGCAGGGTATGCCTGTAGACACCGTTGAGTTCCTCAAGGGCTTCAAGAAGGGTATCGCCGACACCACCAAGTTTTCCTACTACGCTGGTCAGATCCAGGGTGCGCAGACCGCTATGAGCCTTATGAAGGACGGCATAGACACCAAGCTTTTTGCTGAGTATCTGGAGTACGCTCTCAAGGGAGACACGACCAAGATGACAATGGGTCAAGAGGAGGCTTACACATTCCTACAGAACTACTACCAAAAGAAGCAGGAGATTGAGAATAAGGCGAAGTACGGCAAGAACATTGAGGAGGGCGAAAAGGCCATCAAGGAGTTTGCTAAGCAAGACGGCGTTATGACGACAAAGTCTGGTCTCGCTTATCGCTACACGACGAAGGGTACAGGCAAGTCTCCTGTAGATGGCGACAAGGTCAAGGTCACTTACCGTGGTACGCTCATCAACGGCACTGAGTTTGACAAGAGCGAGGAGCCTGTAGAGTTCGGAGTAAACCAAGTTATCCCTGGCTGGACCGAGCTTCTCAAGCTCATGAAGGTGGGTGACCAGGTAACCGCTTACATTCCTTACGACCTAGCTTACGGAGCTAATGGGAGCGGTTCTTCTATTGAGCCATTCTCTACGCTTATCTTTGACGTGACTCTACTAGAGGTGATTCCCGCAGAGAAGAAGTAACCAGCGCAACGCTCCGTCGCCACGCATGACTACTCAAACAAACTCATGCGTCTGACGAATCTAGACCTACACAGTATCTAGCGTTGGCACACGTCGTGCTACTAGATTCTGTGTAGGTCTATTCATAAGAAAAGGAAGTCTCTCTTCATAGACTCACTTTGGGAAGGCACTTTTGGGTCCAATATTCGTTATCACCTTGCCAATACCTAGTTAATAGACAGCGCAAAGGTAGTAAGAGAGCCCACAGAGCGTGAAGTGTGGTGCGCTCAGCAGCGGGCTGTAATCCGCAAGCGTCTCAACAGCCCTTAGAGAAGAGCCACACAACAAATGTATCAAACCTATAGGTCGCATAACCCATAGGCTAAGCACAACAGCTCCCCTTCCAGGAATAAATGTAAATACTGAGCTAAGGCTTATGTCTCACTTCGAGTCACATATAGAGCAGATCCTCGCCACACTACGTGACGAGCAGGCGCTCCGCACACTCACCCCTATTGAACTTCTAGAGGATGGCCACTATGCAGCACTCAACGATGCGCACCCTCAGCCTCTCATCAACCTCAATAGCAACGACTACCTAGCTCTCCACGACGCTAGCTGTCACTTTGCCGATGAAACTGACCTGACTAATAGCTTACGGACGCTCTCTGCGGGAGATCTAGGCTCTACCTCTTCACGCTTGCTCTCGGGAGATCGGACAGTGATGCACCAGCTGGAGGGGCTCATCGCTAAGTCCTTACAGCACGAGATGGCCTTGCTCTTCAACAGTGGCTACCACGCCAACGTGGGCATCCTGCCAGCGCTCAAGCTCCCAGGCATGGTGGTGATAGCAGACAAACTGATCCACGCCAGTATGATCGACGGGATACGGCTCTCGGGCTTGCCCTTCGAGCGCTTTCGTCACAACGACGTAGCGCAGCTCCAGCGTCTCATTGAAAAGCATCACAGCGCCGAGAGTTGCCAGCATATCATCGTTATGGCGGAGAGCATCTACAGTATGGACGGGGATCTGGCTCCGCTACAAGAGTTCGTAGCACTCAAGCAGCAATACCCCAAGGTGGCTCTCTATATAGACGAAGCGCACGCCATCGGCGTCCGAGGAGCGCATGGCTATGGGCTGTGCGAAGAGCTAGGCTTACTCTCCGATATTGACCTGCTGGTCGGTACCTTCGGCAAGGCACTCGGATCTATGGGAGCTTATGTCGCCTGCTCCGAGGCGGTACGCACACTACTCATCACCCGCTCACGGAGCCTCATCTACTCGACCATGCTACCCCCGCTCATCATCCAGTGGGTACTAGCTGTCTGGCAAGCGCTCCCCACATTCACCCAGCGCAGAGCGCACCTAGCAAAGCTACAGCAACTGCTCACCGATGAGCTAGCCCCGCTACCAACTCAACTACTCCCCACCCCTCACAGCCACATCATACCGCTCCTCTGCGGGAGTCGTGAGCGAGCGAGAGCCATCGCACAGGCGCTCCACGAGGAGGGTTACTTCATCCGCCCTATTATGTCTCCGACCGTACCAGTCGGCTCAGAGCGTCTGAGGATCTCACTGACCGCTGGACTCACCACCGCTGAGGTCAGGCAGCTTTGCAAAATCATCCTAACGCATCTTGCCTAGCCACTATGCAGTATACCTTCCAGCGAAACAGAGACCAGTCTTCCTCCCGCCAACTCATCCTATACTTCTGCGGATGGGGTATGACCCCTGACACCGTCTCTCACCTAGCTTTGCCACCAGCGTGTGATCTACTCTCACTGTACGACTACCGCACCCTCGAGCTGAGCGACGACCTCGCAGACTTACCCTGGAGCTCCTACCAGACGGTCACTATCGTAGCTTGGTCGCTAGGCGTCTGGGCTACCGAGCAGGTTGTACCGCACTGGTCTGCACTCCCCTCCGCACGACGCCTCATAGCAGTCGCTGGCTCTCCCTATCCTATGCACGACTTGTGGGGTATACCCAGAGCAATCTTTATAGGGACGCTAGAAGGACTAACTGACGAAAACCGCCAGCGCTTCAATCGCCGCATGTGTGGAGGCAAGCGATACAAGCAGCTCTACGAAATCCTCTCCGAGCGCCCCACCGCAGAGCTTCGTGACGAACTGCAGGCGGTCTACGATAGCATCACTGCCTCCGAAGAGCCCGAGACGAAGCCCCACTCCCGCTTAGCTTGGGATCTAGCCATCATCGGAGCGCACGATCAGATCTTCCCAGCAACCAACCTCTCCACCCTATGGCAGGCTCTGTATGTACCAACTAAGCTACTCCCCAACGGGTACCACTACCTCTTTGATATGTGGCACTCGTGGCGTGAGCTGTGGGAGTACCTAGAGTAACCCAACGAGCCTTACCACTCATCTGTGTCTATGACCTCTCTAGCCCAACAGTTTGACCGTGCTGCTTCGCATTACAACGAAGCAGCCGAGCCACAGCGACTCGTCATTGATCGACTCGTACAGCTGATCGATGAGCATCTCCCCAAGGCGAAGCGACACTTCGCTCACGCCTTTGAGCTGGGCACAGGCTCAGGACTGCTGACGGAGCGTATAGATCAGCTCCTCCAGATAGACCACTGGACTCTTGCCGACCTCTCCCCAGCACTCCTAGCGCAAGTACCACGCCTGAGAGACCCACACCCCGAGATGCGAGTCGGGGATGCTTCCGAGCTCTCTCTAGAGGGACTTGGCATTGACCTCTTCGTATCCAGCAGTGCCATACAGTGGCTCTCCAACCCCTGCGCCTACTTACAGCGCATCGTCTGCGAGCTCTCCGATGGGGCGATGCTAGCCGTCAGCACCTTCGGTCCAGACAACCTCCTTGAGCTACGACAACTCACCGGTCAGGGGCTACACTACCCCTCGCTAGCCACCTGGCATAGCACGCTCCAGCAAATCGGGATCCCCTATGAGATACATACGGAGCGACTCGTCATCCCCTTTGCCGATCCTCTAGCTGTCCTAAAGCACCTCCATCATACGGGTACCGCACAGCTACCAGATGCGCCACAGGTGATACACACCCCCAATCAGCTTAGAAGCTTTACAAAAAGATATATTATTAACTTTGCAGACGAAACAGGGCAAGTGCCCCTCACCTTCCACCCGATTTATATCATCTTAAATAAAAATCATACTGTATGAAACGAATCATATCCCTCTCCTCTCTACTGGTCGTAGTCGGTTCGCTCCTGATACTGAGTAGCTGTAATCAAGACAAGAAGAATACGCTACAGCTCCATGGACTCGGAGACAACCTATCTGGTCTAACAGCCTATCTCTACGATGAGGCCGACCCCAAGACACCCATTGACAGTATCATCATCAGAGATACCGTAGCCAGTCTCTCGCTAGACAACCTCAAGAAGGGCTATCTCTACCTCCTCACCTGCGAGGGGACACCGCTCAACGCTCAGTTTGTCTATGAGGAGACCCCTCTAGAGTACACTTTCAGCAATGGTCACGTCAGTGGCTCTCCCGCCAACGATGCCTGCAACGCCTTTGAGCAAGACATTATGGTAATCATGCAGGCCGACTCTATCGACAAAGCTGCTGGTCAAGCCATCGTCCGTAAGTATATCGCAGAGCAAAAAGACAACCCACTCGTACTCCGTGCTATGCAGTACGCTATGTACCTCTTTGACGACCTCACAGAGTTTCAGAAGCCTCTTGAGGAGATGGGCGAAAACGTCAAGCGACTCCCAAGCTATACAAGCCTTGTAGAGCTAATCCAAGGAATGATCAATACAAAGCCAGGCAAGGCCTTTGCAGACTTTGAGGGTATCACCACAGATGGTGAGCGGGTCAAGCTCTCGGACTACGTAGGTCAGGGACAGTATGCGCTCGTAGACTTTTGGGCATCTTGGTGCGGTCCCTGCCGTCGGGAGATACCCACACTCATTGAGATGCACAAGAAGTACAAAGACAAGGGGCTACTCGTACTCGGAGTCGGCGTATGGGAGGATAGCCACGAGATCCATCTACAAGCGGTCAAGGAGCTACAGATACCCTACCCACAGATCTACGATGATCAGAATAGTCACGCCACCTCACTGTACGGCATCATGGGCATCCCACAGATTATGCTCATAGGACCTGATGGCATCATCATACAGCGCGACCTACGCGGAGAGCAGATTGACGAGATCCTCCGCCAGATATACAAGTAGAGACTATTGCAACAGCCTCATCATAGAGTCTCCACCTGGTGCTACCAGGTGGAGACTCTTTTTTCTGCCGACAACGGACAAAATCACTAGAGATGGGTGCACTTGTCTCCTAATTTCTAACCTCTTATCTCTTTCCTCCCGAGAAAAATCCCAATAGCTCCGTAGAAAACAAAAAATTCCCACGGAGGGGCGAAATAAAACTTCGGAAGAATGAAATGAAACTTCGGAAGAAAGAAATCAAAGTTCCGAAGAGTTTTTCCGTTCCTCCGTAGAGGATAAAAAACAGCCACGGGGGAGATTTACTATTTCCTCCGTGTCTCTATACGGGTAGCACGACGATTTCAACAAAAAAGATTCAAGGCTAGACAATTAAGTCTCTAGCAGATACATGGGGCTGCAGTGATTGCGCTGCAAGGGGGTGACGTAGACATCCTTACCGACACGGATCCCCTCAGCAAAGAGGCGAATGTCAAAAGTCTTGCGCACCAGCTCCGGGTGGTTATTCTCCTTGCTCAAGTGGCAGAGGAAGACATTGCGCATCGTAGGGCGCCAGATACGACAGAGGAACTCCACCGACTCAGCATTGCTCAGATGCCCGAGCGGGCCACTGATCCGCTTCTTGAGAAAGGGCGGGTACTTACCGATCCGCAGCATCTCGGTGTCGTAGTTTGACTCCAGCACCAGATGATGCGCCATACTAGCGTAGCGCTCTATCGTAGGGGTCAGGTGCCCTATGTCTGTCGCTAGTGTAAAAGAAAAGCCATCCTCCGAAGAGATATGGTACCCCACATTGTCAGCACTATCATGTGGCACAGAGAAAGGGGTCACCACCAGTCCAATCAGTTCAAAGGGTACCTCAGGCTCGATCGCATAGCGCCTATCGTGCTGAATGCGCTCCATACCTCTCATATGATCCAGACCACACTGCACAGGCAGCGTCGCATAGACTGGCAGCTGGTAGCGATTCGCCAACTTACCCACAGTACGCGCATGGTCGGCATGATTGTGCGTCAGGAGGATTGCCTGCACATCGTGCTCTATAGAGAGCGACGCTTGCTCTAGTCCAGCCTTGATATCATAGAGGGCTATACCCGCATCTATGAGGAGACCCTGCCCGTCGTGCTCAAGGTAGTAGCAGTTGCCCGTGCTACCACTCGCCAGGCTCATAAAGCGTATCATATCGTCAGCTCGCCACGCAGAGAGACTTGCATCAGATGAGCCACCTCCTCTTGAGATAGATCCTGCGCTAGGAGGTACATGAGCTTCGTCGTGGCACTCTCGGTAGTCATATCACCACCACCTATGACACCCGTCTGACTGAGCACATTGCCCGTCTCGTAGCGTCCCATGACAACAGACCCAGAGTAGCACTGCGTCACATTGACGATCGTGATGCCACGAGCTACAGCCCCTTTGATGGCAGAGAGGAAAGCTTCGTCCGTTGGCGCATTGCCACTGCCGAAGGTTTCTAGCACCACCCCTCTAAGGTCTGGCATGCGGAGGATATGATCTAGGAGCGAGGCCGATAGCCCAGGAAACAGCTTGAGCACGACCACATGCCCATCGAAGGCTGGTCGCCACGCTTGCGATAAGTCAGGCTCCTCAAAGCCTATGACACTCGGACTATACTTGATATCAATCCCAGCGAAGGCTAGGTGCGGATAGTTTGGTGAGGCAAACGCCTCAAAGTGCT
>NZ_CAMYEZ010000081.1 GCF_947254915.1 uncultured Porphyromonas sp.
TTCTTCCGAAGTTTCATTTCATTCTTCCGAACTTTTATTTCGCCCCTCCGTGGGGGATTTTTGTTTTCTCGTGAGCTATTGGGGACATTTCTCGTGAGCTATCGGACTTAGCCAAGATGTATGAGTGTCAATAGCGCTATGAAGCCAGGCTCAATCCACATATCCCAGACTCATTGTCAAGTGTCTGTTCTTAGAGGTCTGTTTCTTAGAGGGGTGTGTGGTTAGAGAGTTGGGGTAATCTGAGACCTTACCTATATATGGTCTAGGGGGGTGTAGCGGATGAGGACTTCGCGGGTTCGGCCGTCGTCGAAGTGGATGGTTAGTTTGCCACCCATGGCGCTCTCAATGCGCTGTATCTCACCGTCGCCATGACGTGGATGGCGCACGCGGTCACCGACGTGGTAGCCGTCGAGGCTCTCGAGGGCGTTGACGGGCGAACTCTTCGCTAGCATCTGCTGCGCTGGGGCGGAGCTAGCGCTGGGGCTGGTGGCTGTTGGCCGTGGGCTGTTGGTCGTTGGCTGGTAGCTGTTGGCATAGCTGCGCACGCTGGTCCCGATGGGGGCTGCCTCCTCGTGGAGGGTGTAGTGCGTCCGTGGTAACTCAGCGATGAAGCGACTGGGGATCATGAGCTCGGTCTTACCGTTGCGTGTCCGTATGCTGGTGTAGCTGAGGGTGCAGAGCTTTTGGGCTCGTGTGATGCCGACGTAGAGGAGTCGGCGCTCCTCTTCGATCATCTCGGCTGTGTCGAGGCTACGCGAGGAGGGGAGGAGGTTTTCCTCTACACCAGCGATGTAGACGTAGGGGAACTCTAGTCCCTTGGCGGCATGGATGGTCATGAGCTGTAGCCGATCCTGTAGGGCAACTCCGCTCTGCTGCTCGACATTGTCCTGGTCTTGGTTGGTCAGGAGGGGGATCTGCTGGGCAAAGGCGCTGAGCAGTTCGGTGCCAAGAGGTTCCTCGGCAAAGAGGTTGAGCGGGTCCTGTCGGTAGCGAGCCTCAAACTCGGAGGCACTGCTGACAAACTCCTTGAGGTTGTCGAGCTTGGCCTGGCTCTCGACGGTGTCTTCGCGTGTGAGCTCAGCGACGATGCCGCTCTCACGGAGTATGTGTGCGATCCACTCCTCGAGCTTGGCGTACTGCTGATAAGCTGTGGCGAGCGAATCGATGAGATTGACGAAGGAGGCTATCTTGTTGCGTACGCCTCGGCTGAGACCGACAGGGTCGGCACTGTCGATGGCGGCGCATAGGGCGTCATAGAGCGATAGCTGCGGGCTGTGCTGCTGCGCATAGAGAGCGACCCTCTCGAGGGTTTTGTCGCCAATGCCTTTGCGTGGATAGGCGATGGCTCGGCGGAGCGCCAGCTCGTTGTGCGGGTTGATGATGAGCTGGAGATAAGCTATGGCGTCTTTGATCTCGGCACGAGCGTAGAAGGCCATGCCTCCGTAGATGACGTAGGGGATGCCCTCCGAGAGAAGCACCTCCTCGAACTTACGGCTCTGAGCGTTCGTACGGTAGAGGATGGTCTGGTCAGAGAGCGGTATCTGCTCCTCATCGTGTCTCTGCGTGATGATGTCGATGAGTCGTGTCGCCTCCTCGTCGGACGAGGTGTAGTGGTAGAGCTGTAGCTTCTCGCCCTCGCCGAGGTCGGTGTAGACCTCCTTGGGGATGCGCTGCTGGTTGTGCTCGATGAGGGCATTGGCACTGCTGACGATATGGCCTGTGGAGCGGTAGTTTTGCTCTAGCTTAAAGAGCTTGGCGCCGGCGAAGGCTTGCTTGAAGCTGAGGATATTGGCAATGCGCGCCCCTCGGAAGGAGTAGATGCTCTGGGCATCGTCACCCACGGCAAAGATGCGGTTGTGGTCGGCAACAAGGTGACGGGCTAGCTCAAACTGAGAGGTGTTTGTGTCCTGATACTCGTCGATGAGGAGGAAGTCTATGCCGCTCTTGATCTCTTGGTGCGCCTCGGGGAAGTCGCGTATGAGGACGTTGAGGAGGAAGAGCAGGTCGTCGAAGTCCATCGAGTTGCTCTCCTTGCAGCGCTGGGTGTAGAGGCTGTAGAGCTTATAGAGCTCGCCCTCATGATTCATCGTATCGTACTTGCGTATCTCCTGATTGGCGGCGTAGGCTTGCGGGGAGATGAGCATATTCTTCGCATCGGATATGCGCTTGAGGACACGCGTCGGGGTGTAGCTCTTGTCGCTAAGGTCTAGCTCCTTGATGCAGTTGCGTATGAGCGCCTTGGTGTCACTGGTATCGTAGATGGAGTAGTCCTGGCTGTAGCCAAGCAGTGGGGCGTAGCGTCGTAGGATACGTCCACAGATGGAGTGAAAGGTGCCCATGCGAAGCCTATAGGCGATGCCTTCGCCAAGCATTTCGCTGACACGTGAGCGCATCTCGCCGGCAGCTTTGTTGGTAAAGGTGAGTGCGTAGAGTCGCTGGGGATTCCATCCCTGGTCTACGAGGTGAGCCAGCTTGTAGGTGATGACGCGGGTCTTGCCCGAGCCCGCTCCAGCGATGACTAGGGCGGGACCTTCGTTATAGACGACGGCAGCTCGCTGTGCTTCGTTGAGTGCAGTGAGGTCTACCATATTACTCTTGCTCTTCTTCCTGAAGGATCGAGTCTAGCGTATCGAGCAGGCGGATGCGTCGCTTGGGATCGGCGATGGCGTCACGTAGCGCCTGGAGGAGCTGGTAGGGGAGCGCCTCGTCGTCGCATACGGGCTCTTTGCTCGGAGTGCTCGGCAGCTGAGGCTCGTAGGTGCGGATGGTCGGGTCATCGGGCAGGAAGGTGACCAAACCCTCGAGACGCTCGGGGAGACGCTCGGGGAGGTCTGTCATCGGGAAGAACTGCTTGGCATCCTCTATAAAGAGATAGGTCGGCCCTAGCAAATAGGGGTCGATGTGCTGCGTGATAGAGGAGAACTGCAGGGGCGTGAAGAGCGATAGGTGCGGTACCGAGATGTAGAGATGCTTGATGGCAAGGCGCTTGAGCGCAATGGAGATGGGATCGGTCCACTTGCTGAGCTTTTCGCCACAAGCGACAAAGACTAGGCTGTAGGCTCCTGAGATGCTTGTGTTTTGTCTATTGACCTCGGAGGAGAGCGCCACGGTAACGCCCTCGGTGACGCCTCTCTGGTCGAGAAGCTTGTACCAAAGGCTTTGCTCCGCTTCACTGCGCACCACAATCAGCATACGCCCAGCGTCATGGACCGAGACGAAGCGCATCAGCGCTATGATAGGCTCTATGATCGTCTCGCTATGAGGCGCTGGTATGATGCTGTAGCTCTGGTGCAGGAGCTTGTAAAGCGTCTGGCGCATCTCTGGACTAGCAATGGACTGCGCATATGGCTGCGGTAGCTCGCCATCGGGGAGCGTGCGGGCGACTAGTCCGCGCCAGTTGTGCAGACGGAGATAGCCACGGATCATCTCGTAGACATCGTCGTAGCACTGGAAGGTGCTGGAGAGCTCCTTGGCCTCTTCTGTTATTTGGTCTATGAGGTGGTAATGCTTCGGGGGGAGGAGTGTTCCCTCGAAGTAGCGAGCCTGCCAGTCGGCGTAGAGCTCCTCTTTTCCCTTGCCTATGCTGCACTCGATGGTGCGTCCGCCCTTGTAGCTGATGAAGATAGAGGTTCGGTCGGGCTGGAAGGGTGTAGTACCCCAGGGATAGCCGGGGACCTCCTCCGAGAGGTAGTTAATGACCGCCTCAACGTGCTTGCAAGTGCCTAGCCCGCTGGTGCGAAAGTCTAGACAAGCGCAGTAGTTGCGGTCGCTCCGTACACCACGGAAGGCGACACGATAATGGTTTGAACCGCTCTGCACCATGTAGTCGCCCCAGATGCGGTTGTTGTCTAGGTGCGATACGGTAAACTCGTTTTGCTCGGCAAATTGCTTGCGAAGGGCTATCTGCCATGCTTCAACGCTCATGCCTTCGGGGCAATAGCGGTTGGAAAGTTTCTTGGGATCTGTCTGTTCCATAATCCAGTAGATAAATAGGTGTCTATGAGTGAGAGGCTGAGGAAGCCTGCTCGTCTGATTCAGTCGTTGGGGTGCGCTGCATCTCCTCCTTGAGATACTGCGCTGTGTAGCTCTGCTTGTCGGGACACTGAGCCATCTCTAGAGGCGAGCCAGCGAAGATGAGCTCGCCACCATTGCGTCCGCCCTCAAGTCCCATATCAATAAGGTAGTCGGCGCTCTTGATCACATCCAGATTGTGCTCGATGATGAGTACCGTATTGCCACGGTCTACCAGCTCGTTGACCAGCTTGAGCAGGACACGTATGTCCTCAAAGTGTAAACCTGTGGTCGGCTCATCGAGGACGTAAAGGGTGCGTCCCGTGTCTCGCTTCGAGAGCTCGGTCGCGAGCTTGACACGCTGGCTCTCTCCGCCCGATAGGGTCGTGGAGGGTTGACCCAGCTTGACATAGCCTAGCCCGACGCGCTGCAACGTAGCGAGCTTGCGGTAGAGGGCAGGGATATGCTCAAAGAATTCGACCGCCTGATTGAAGGTCATGTCTAGCACCTCGGCAATGCTCTTGCCCTTGTAGCGTACCTCGAGGGTCTCACGGTTGTATCGCTTACCACGGCACACGTCACACGGGATGGTCACGTCGGGGAGGAAGTTCATCGAAATGGTTTTGTAGCCATTACCCTTGCACTCTTCGCAGCGTCCGCCTTTGACATTAAAGGAGAAGCGCCCTGGCTTGTAACCTCGAGCACGGCTCTCGGGAACCTGGACAAAGAGATTACGTATCTCGCTAAAGAGTCCCGTGTAGGTCGCAGGATTGCTCCTCGGCGTGCGACCTAGTGGTGACTGGTCCACGAAAGCTATCTTGTCAATCAGCTCCAAGCCCTCGACAGAGGAGTAGGGGAGTGGAACCTGCTTGCTACGATAGAGGTGCTGCGAGATGATCGGCACCAGCGTACCGTTGATGAGCGAAGACTTACCGCTCCCCGACACGCCTGTGACGCATACGAAGAGACCTAGCGGGATAGAGACATCTACGTTCTTAAGGTTATTGCCTGTGCAGCCCTTGAGTCGTAACCATGCGTCATCGGTAGGTTGTCGGTAGCTAGCAGGTAGGGGGATGGCTAGTCTATTGGTCAGATAGTCGCAGGTGAGCGTGTGCGTGTCGCCAATCGCAGAGGGAGGCCCCTGATAGGTCACATGCCCGCCGAGACGCCCCGCTCCTGGTCCCATATCGATCAGGTAGTCCGCTGCGAGCATCATATCACGATCGTGCTCTACGACGAGGACCGTGTTTTGCGCATCACGAAGCTTCTTGAGCGCATCGATGAGCATACGGTTGTCCCGCTGGTGCAGACCAATGCCTGGCTCGTCTAATATATAGAGTACCTCGACCAGTCCCGTCCCTATCTGCGTGGCTAGACGTATGCGCTGAGACTCACCACCACTGAGCGAAGCGGAGGGGCGAGCGAGCGTCAGGTAGTAAAGCCCCACATCCAGCAGGAAGGTGAGTCGGAGAAGTATCTCTTTGATGACTTCGTGCGCCACCTTCTGTTGGTTTTTCGTCAGTTGCCCTTCGATCTCACGCAGTCGTCCCTCTAAACGGTCTAGGTCTAGCTCCGTCAGGTCGGCGATGGTATAACCCGCTAGCTTGTAGCTGAGAGCTATCGGGTTGAGTCGTCGTCCGTTGCACTCGGGACAAGTTTGCTCAGTCAGGAACTCTTCCGCCCAACTACGCATAGAGGCTGTAGCGTCATCATCCTCGGCTAGATCCCGAACATACTGGGAGACACCCTCGAAGGCGAAGTGCGCCTCGCCCTCATCGTCGGAGTCGTCCGAGTCAATGCCAAAGAAGATCTGATCGACAGCCTCTGCTGGAATCTTCTCAAAGGGAGTGTCTATCGTACAACCGTGCTCTGTCAAGATCTCCTCAATAGAGGTAAAGAGCAGGCTGCGCTTCTTGTAGCGTCCGATAGGTACGATGGCTCCATCACGTATGGAGACCTTGGGATCTGCCACCACCTTATCTATGTCTAGTACGCCCACACGGCCCAAGCCCTTGCAGCGCTTGCAGTAGCCACGAGGCGAATTGAACGAAAAGTCGGCTGGCGAAGCGTCTGGATAGGCGATACCGCTCTCGGGGTCCATCAGTCGCTTGCTCAGATGCTGTATCTCTGTGCTATCTCGTCGCATCACGTCGATGACACCCTCTCCGAGCTTCATCGCTATGCTTACAGCCTCGGTGATACGCTGCTTATTACTCTCTCGTACGGAGCACTTGTCCACCACGACGCTGACATAGTGTATGGAGAAACGGTTGAGTCGCATCCCAGGCGTCAGCTCGCACACCTCACCGTCAATGTAAGCGTGCAGGAAGCCTCGACGTCTCATCTGCTCAAAGAGCTCGCGGTAGTGACCCTTACGATCGACCACGATGGGAGCTAGTATGTAGATCCCCTCGTCGGCGTACTGCTCCATGATATGCTCCACGACCTGCTCTTCGGTGTAGCGCACCATCTCCTTGCCCGTGAGGTAGGAGTAGGGGGTGCCGACACGTGCATAGAGGATACGTAGGTAGTCGTAGATCTCGGTAACAGTGCCGACGGTAGAGCGGGGATTGGTCGAGGCGCTCTTCTGCTCGATAGCTACGACAGGGCTGAGTCCTACGATCTCATCGACATCTGGTCGTCCGCCACCGCCTCCGATGAAGCTACGGGCATAGGAGGAGAAAGTGTCTAGATAGCGTCTCTGTCCCTCTGCTAGTAAGGTGTCGAAGGCAAGCGAAGACTTGCCACTCCCCGAGAGTCCCGTCACGACGGTCAACTTGTGACGAGGTAGTGAGACATCTATATTCTTGAGGTTGTGCACACGAGCGCCATGCACCTCGATAGCACCCATCGCCCATAGCTCCTGATCTGCAGCAGAGGCGTGCGTGTCGCTATCGCTAGGTCGCTCTGTATGGGGAACTGTCTGTTTATTCTGATCCATTTATCTAGAAATCCCGTTCTTAGCCTACAAATGTAGTTATTATTTACGATAGAAAGGTGTGGAAAGCGCCCTTTTGTAAATGAAAATAGCAGTGTAGGGTAGAGAAGCTTTGGTTTGGCAGCTTTGCTGATATTTGCTTATCTGCTAACTTTGCGCTGTAGACAACGAAGTCAGTATGTTATCACAGCAAGATATAGAGCAAGCAGTGGCGCTGAGTAGGCTTTGGGCAGATAGATCGCCCGATAGGATTCTCTTCGAGCGGAGTGAGTTGGAGCCTGAGATGAAGCGCCAGGTCGCTCTACAGGTCTCTCTCTTACCAAAGATGCAACGCAAGGTGCCACACTTCCTCCAGGGTGGCGGATATGTCCCGCACAGGGTCAACTTCGAGCAGTCTAGCAGTGAGCTTACGGCACGCTACAAGCAGGGGTTTGTCACGGAGCATGACCGTGTCCTAGATATGACTGGCGGGATGGGGATTGATGCGCTTGCTATGGCTTCTGTCGCAGAGCGTAGCCTGATCTATGAGATAGACCCTGTGATGGCTCAAGCCTTGACTTACAATGTGCATAAGCTCCTGCAGCGAGACAATGTGACGGTGCGCTGTGGAGATGTACTGGCGGAGATGGATGCCTCTACACTAGAGGGGGTAACGCTCGTCTATGCTGATCCAGCACGACGCGATATGGACGATCGAAACAAGCGACTCATTAGCATGGATGAGTATAGTCCGGCACCTCTTCAGATCATAGCTCGGCTACAAGAGCTGGGCTATGCAGGACGTTTGCTACTTAAGCTCTCTCCTATGCTAGACATTCACTGGATATTGGAGCAGCTGCCACAGATTTCCGCGCTTCATATCGTACAACTACAAGATGAGGTCAAAGAGCTACTGGTTTCCATCTCGATGGCTCCACAAGAGGCAAATGTAGAGCTCCATCTAGCTCTGATAGATCGCTTGGGAGAGGTCAGTCGGTGGAGCTTTCCCTACGAAGCTTTGTCCTCAGTCCGCACGTCCTATGCGACTAGCGTAGAGGAGTATATCCATATTCCTCAGCCGCTCCTGATGAAAAGCGGTGCCTACCACCTGATTGCCCAGGAGCAGTCGCTCTCCCTGCTCGGACCTAACAGCCACATATACACCTCTTCACAGGCATCCACGAGCCCTCTGTACAAGAGCTATCGGCTGATCGAGGAGATAGACTATAGCAAGTCAACCCTCAGGGGCAAGAGCCTGTACTCCCTGCGTGAGCGCTATCCAGCGCTCACGATTATGTCTAGACACTTTCCACTGACAGCTCAGGAGCTCAAGAAGACGCTCCGAACTGACGAGAGTGATACCTACTACCTGCTCGCCACGACCCTAGGAGAGCAAGTGCGTAAGCTACTGATCCTCACCTCTTGAGACTGTTGACTTTTGCAACAGTCTCCTCTTGCTAGCACAAGTGTGTGAGAAGAAGAGGGGATAAAAAAACTCCTCCACAAGTACCAAGACTCGTGGAGGAACCAAAGATATGAAAAACTGTTTATTGTAGAGGTTCGTGGCGGATTTGAACCGCCGTACACGGTTTTGCAGACCGTTGCCTAACCACTCGGCCAACGACCCATTGCTTTCGCGATTACGCCTGCAAAGATACAACAATTTTTGGACAAACCAAATGCTTCGGCTATTTCATATACAAGCTTGACGTAATCGCAAGCGACGGGCTTATCTGAATCTTCGTGGAGAAAATGCTGAATTCCTCGGTGGATATCCTAGATTATCCAGCGAGGGACGAACAAATTCCTCGGAACTTTGGTTTCTTTCTTCCGAAGTTTCATTTCATTCTTCCGAACTTTTATTTCCCGGTTCCGTGGAGAATAGTTGTTTTCCAGTGAGCTATTTGCAAATTCCTCCGAAGAAATGGCTGTGATCGGGAAAAGGTCGGGAGATTGGTCGGAGGGGTGCGCTTTTGGTAGTGAGGCCTAAAATGAGTACTTTTGCAGAGGGTGTATCATAGATACCCCGTAAGCTGGCTTGAGCCGATCTTACCTTCCTAGCTGATTCGATGGAAGGAAATAGGCTTTTACCACCTAGACTGCATGCTCAGAGCGGGTGGAAGCGTTTTTATACTTAACTACAGTTTATGGACTTACACTTACTAGAACTTAGTGACCAGGAGATAGCACGTCGCAACAGCCTAGACGAGATTCGTCAGATGGGCATCAACCCTTATCCAGCAGCCGAGTATGTCGTGACGGCACATGCTCAGGAGGTACAGGACCAATATCAAGATGATGCGCCTCGTATGGAGGTGAGCATCGCTGGTCGTGTCATGAGTCGACGCATCATGGGCAAGGCTTCCTTCATGGAGCTACAAGATGCCTCGGGGCGTATACAGGTCTATGTGACTCGTGATGACCTCTGCCCTGGAGAGGATAAGGATCTATATAACAAGCTCTTTAAGAAGCTCCTCGACATTGGCGACATTGTCGGTGTCAAGGGCTTTGTCTTCCGCACTCAGACGGGTGAGATTTCGGTGCATGCCGAGGAGTTGACTTTGCTGAGCAAGGCGCTACGTCCGCTCCCTATCGTCAAGGCTAAGGACGATCAGGTCTTCGATGGCTTTACCGATCCTGAGCTACGCTACCGCCGTCGCTATGTGGATCTGATAGTCAATGAGGGGGTGAAGAGCATCTTCATGAAGCGTACGAAGATCTTCCAGTCGATGCGCAACTTCTTCAATTCACGTGGCTACCTAGAGGTGGATACGCCTGTGCTGCAGTCTATCCCTGGTGGCGCTGCGGCTCGTCCTTTCGTGACGCATCACAATGCGCTTGACATACCGCTCTACCTGCGTATCGCTAATGAGCTTTACCTAAAGAGGTTGATCGTGGGTGGCTTTGAGGGCGTTTACGAGTTTAGCCGTAACTTCCGCAATGAGGGTATGGACCGAACGCACAATCCTGAGTTTACCTGCATGGAGATCTATGTCGCCTACAAGGACTACCGCTGGATGATGCAGATGACGGAGCAGATGATTGAGCATATCTGTCGGGAGGTGCTAGGCTCTACGACCATTCAGGTAGGGGAGCATACAATAGAGTTTAAGCCTCCCTATCGTCGCCTCACGATGATCGACGCTATTCAAGAGTATGGAGGGGTCAATATAGATGGCATGGACGAGGCTGAGCTACGCAAGGTGTGCCAAGCTAAGGGTGTGGAGATAGATGAAACGATGGGTGTCGGTAAGCTAATCGACGAACTCTTTGGCACAGTTGCTGAGCCACACTTGGTACAGCCGACCTTCATCATAGACTATCCGAAGGCTATGTCTCCGCTCACTAAGGAGCACCGTGATAGGAGTGATCTGACAGAGCGCTTTGAGCTATTTGTCAATGGTAAGGAGCTGGCCAATGCTTACTCAGAGCTCAATGATCCGATAGATCAGCGTCACCGCTTTGAGGATCAGCTACGTCTGAGCGAGCGGGGAGATGATGAGGCGATGTATATCGATCACGACTTCCTACGTGCTCTAGAGTTTGGCATGCCCCCCACGTCTGGTA
>NZ_CAMYEZ010000082.1 GCF_947254915.1 uncultured Porphyromonas sp.
TTTCATTTCATTCTTCCGAACTTTTATTTCGCCCCTCCGTGACGAATTTTCGTTTTCTCGTAAGCTATCGTAGATTTTCCACCGAGGGATCCAAATCGCATCGGAGCCATCAGAGTAATCAGAGCCGTCGGAGCTATCAGTCATGAGCCTTCCTAAAAGCTTTTTATCTTATAGCACGTTAAAAGCTCATAATTAGCTTGCGGGATCTAGGATGAGAGCAGCACGCTAATCGCTTCATTTTGTATCTTTGCACGCGTGGAGGCTACCGCTCTAGGGTGTGCGCCTCCCAGTGACGTATCATGGATATGACAGTAGGTCGGCTTGTCGCTGTCGTAAGGGGGGATGGAGCCTCGGCTCCGTCCCCTCAAGCGAGAGAGGAAAGTCCGGGCAACGCAGAGTACCATACTCCCTAACAGAGAGCTATCCGCAAGGGTAGGTGACGTGTAGAAGAGAATGACCGCCTAGCTGGCTCTGCCACGCTAGGTAAGGGTGAGAAGGTGAGGTAAGAGCTCACCAGCGGTGTGGGTGACCCACTGGCTGTACACACTATGGGTTGCAAGATCAAGTATACCGACGCTATGAGGGCTACTCGTCCCAGTCGGAGGGTAGATTGCTAGAGGCACTCGGCAACGGGTGTCGTAGATAAATGACAAGCGCCACTCCTCGTGAGTGGCACAGAACCCGGCTTATAGACCTGCTGTCCTCTCCGTGACTCGCCTCATACGCACAAGGTTGATGCGACAAGCGTTGCAACTCTCTCCTATCCTCCTAACACTATAATATATGCCACACAAGTCAAACTCCATACATAAGCACGAAGACTCTAAGCAGTCGTCCGTAGAGCATGCCTCTCATAAGCCATCGATATGGTTACGCAAACTCAAGGTGGGAGCCTACAAGGTGGTCCGCTTCCTCACGAGCGACATGTGGCACATACAGCCAGATGAGGTAGGTGGATTCAGACGTCTTTATATCAATACGCTCAAGGCTCTCTATATGGCCATCAAGGGGTTTATCGATCAGAGACTGAGCAGCCACGCCTCCGCACTCACCTACCGCACGCTCCTCTCAATCGTGCCTATGCTAGCTATCATCGTAGCTCTTGCCAAGGGCTTTGGGCTACAGGGGACTATCTACGACTTCCTGATGACCTATATGCCAGGACACCAGAGCGAGGTGGAGACGATCATGGGCTTTGTGGAGAACTACCTTGGGCAGGTGCAGGGAGGACTCTTCCTCGGAGTGGGTTTGGTGCTTTTTCTCTACACCATCTTCCAGCTATTAGACACGGTAGAGCAGACCTTCAACGTCATCTGGGGCGTACCTCGTGGACGCTCCATAGGTCGCAAGCTGACCGACTACATCACGATGGTCGTGCTACTGCCTATCCTGATGACGCTATCCTCGGGACTAACGGTCATGATGGCGACGATACAGAACACATGGTTCAACGACTACATCTTCTTCACACCCCTGTGGGAGTTTATGCTGAAGTTGTTCCCATACATCATCCTCATCTTTATGTTTGCGGGGATCTTCATCGCATTGCCGAATACGCACGTTAAGTTTGTCCCAGCTCTCATCTCGGGGGTCATAGCGGGTAGCGCCTTTCAAGTGTTGCAGGCGCTCTATGTGAGCGGTATCCTGTGGATCTCTAAGTACAATGCCATCTATGGTGGATTTGCCGCTATACCGCTCTTGCTCTTGTGGCTACAAGTGGTGTGGACGATCACGCTCTTTAGCGCTAAGCTCTGCTTCTCAATACAAAACGTGGTCAACTTCACCTATGCCAAGGATGCGACCAACATCTCTCACCGCTACAAAGACTTTATGACGGTGATCGTAATGGCGCATATCGTACAGCGCTTTCTGGACCATACGGAACCTAAGCCGCACAACATCCCCTCTCTCTCGGAGGCTTGTCACCTACCGATCAATCAGACAGGCGAAATCATCGCTCAGCTCCTAGAGGAGGATCTAATCATCGAGGCGGTCTATAGCTCTCGCGACAAGGAGCAGCACTACAACCTTGCAGTAGACCCTAACCTGCTAACGGTGGGATACCTCCTCGACCGTATGGATCGCTCGGGACATCGTAGCCATATGCTCACACAGCAGCAGTTTGCCGAGGAGTGGCAGCTGGTAGTTGCCTCGCGACACGCTTTTACCGAGCCTCCACTGACGACACGCCTCTCAGACCTACCTCTGGGCAGAAAGCTTTAACTATCTAGATGAATCTGTCATGACACTTAATCCTTCTAACCTGAAAGCTCAAGGAGAGCGTCTCATAGAGCGTAGCTCGGCTCTCATATCCACTTCGCTCGATAAGCTGGTAGAGCGTGTCCGCACATGGACTCACGGCAGTCGCCCGACCTTCGGACTAGCTCTCTGTGGCGGAGCCGCTCGCGGGCTAGCTTACATAGGAGTTTTTCGCTTTCTTGAGGAGCATCACGTACGGCCAGACGTCATCGCTGGGACAAGTGTCGGATCGCTCATGGGAGCTCTCTATGCAGATGGCTACAGTAGCGAGGAGATCTATGAGCTGTCGCCTCAGTTTGGCTTCATGAATATGACCTCGCTGACCACACCTCGGCTCTCCCTGCTGAAGACACATAAGTACCAAGAGTTTCTCCGGAGCACGCTACGCCACCAGCGCATCGAGGAGCTACCGATACCCATGCACATCATTGCCACCAACCTCAATAAAGCTGAGGCGCATGACTTTACCGAGGGCGATCTAGCCCCTGCTGTGGTGGCATCCTGCTCGATACCAATCCTCTTCGAGCCGGTCGTCATCGATGGCGAGCAATATGTCGATGGAGGGGTCTTTATGAATCTCCCCGCACGGCCTATCCGTGAGTCGTGCGACTTCCTCCTTGGGATCAACCTTAGCCCAGAGGTGGACAACACACCGACGAAAAACATACTCCGTCTCTCGGACCGTCTCATACGTATTATGATGCGTGCCAACGTGACCATTGACCTAGAGCTATGCGATGTCGTACTCCAGACACCCTTACTCTCACACTTCGGTGCCTACGATGTGTCTCCTGTAGACATCATCTCAGACATCGGCTATCAGCTCATGTGCAAGGCGTACGAAGAGGAGGAGCAGTTTAGAGAGATCATTGACCTACTCTCTCAAAGGGACAAAGCGTAGGCTATGCGTACCGTCATCTACTCCACGCTGGTTCGTCTATGGGGTAATCAGAAGCCTCACGCTCAGCTGACACCTTATGGTACACTAGAGCAAAACGGAACTGGCACGCTTGAGGACTTTGACGATGCAGCGCTTGACTACTTCACTTCGCTAGGCGTCTCTCATCTATGGCCTATCGGTATCATACGTCACGCCACCCAGACACCTTTGCATAGCTGGACGGACTGTCCTGACCAGCACCCCGACATTGTCAAGGGGCAGGCGGGATCGCCCTACGCTATCACCGATTACTACGACGTACACCCCACCATCGTGCGGGATCCTATGAAGCGAAGAGAGACTTTTCGCTCTTTCGTAGACCGTTGCCATCGTCATGGTTTGAAAGTGATCATAGACTTCGTCCCCAACCATGTATCGCGTCAGTATGACGGTACTCATACTCCTGAAGGGGCTACACCGCTAGGCGCTCAGGATGACAGAAGCAAAGCGTTTGACCCCAATAACAACTTCTACTACCTACTAGGCTCCTCGCTCCAGCTACCCAACCGCTCCTCTAGCTATCACGAGGAGCCTGCCCGTGTGACGGGCAATGACTGTTGGTCTGCGACTCCCTCTGCCAATGACTGGTACGAAACGGTCAAGCTCAACTACGGTGTGGACTACCGCCCCGACGGAAGTCGTGTCGCACACTTTGACCCAATACCCGCTACGTGGCTTCAGATGCGAGACATCCTCTGCTACTGGGCAGCCGAAGGGGTGGACGGCTTTCGCTGTGATATGGTCGAGATGGTGCCTGTGGCATTTTGGCACTGGGTCATACCGCAGGTGCAGGAGAAGTATCCTGTCACCTTCGTCGCCGAGATCTACCAGATAGACAACTACCGCAAGTACTTAGCGGAGGGATGCTTTGACCTACTCTATGACAAAAGCGGGCTCTATGACACGCTCTACCAAGTGGTTACCCAGGAGCGCTCGGTCTCTGCTATTGAAGAGCGACTTATCTCTAATAATAAGGAGTACGCTCCCGACGAACTGCTCTACTTCCTAGAGAACCACGATGAGGTACGTCTCGCCTCGCCTTACTTTGCCGACACGGCTCGGCGAGGTCTCACCGCTATGACGCTGCTCGCACTCGCTACCCCTAGTCCCCTACTCCTCTACGCTGGGCAGGAATATGGAGAGCGAGGGCTTGATGCCGAGGGATATAGCGGTCCTGACGGACGTACCACGATCTTTGACTACTGGAGCATCCCCGCTCTAGATCATCGTGACCCTGCCGACCCGACCTATCAGAGTTACCAGTGGCTGATGCAGTGGGCGCAGCACCCAGTCATCTTAAGGGGAGCCTTTCACTCGATACAGGAGCAGGCTCGTGCTTGGGGAGGCTTCAATGCTGAGCGCACCTACGGTTACCTAAGACTACTAGATCCCGCAGAGCAACAGGCTGGCGAAACAATCGGAATCGCTGTCCTAGGCAACTTTACGGCCGACCTGCAGCGCTACCCGCTCTTCCTACCCTCTCTAGAGAAGGCTTTTGAGCGACAGCGTCTCCTACGTGTGACACACCATACCCCACTAGAAAAGCCCGAGGAGCAGCTCTACGCCTTCCAACCGTGGGCTCCGCTGATGGTCGAGCTCGCTCCTTTCGGTGTGCAGATTATTGAGTTAGCCCTCGTACTGCAGCACTGAGAGGATTCTCGCTATAGCGACTCCTAAATCTCTGTTGATTTCAATTTCTCCCGAGGAATTTCTCAATAGCTCACGAGGAAACAAGGATTTTCCACCGAGGGACGAAATAAAACTTCGGAAGAATGAAATGAAACTTCGGAAGAATGAAATGAAACTTCGGAGGAATTTTTCGTTTCCTCACTGGAAAAACCAAGATCTCCACGGAGGAATTGTTCGATTTCCCTCATACGGACTTCAACAAGCTCATCCTACACGATGCCTTACCCTTGAACAAACAGCAGTTTCAGAGAGAGAGAAACAAGTAGCTCTAGGTAAAGCGGTTGGATAGTCGCTAAGCAGTGATAGTCGGTGCCTACTCATTGCTAGTTTGATAAGGGAAACTTGCCATCCGAATGGGTCACTTCGCTCAAAACACGAAGATTTTTGCCAAGAGCACTTGTCAATTACGGAAGTTTGTGTACCTTTGCACTACCAAGATATAGGTACCAAGTAAAAACCTCAACAACAAAGTAGTGGAAGCACTCTATAGAACACACGATTACCTGCTGCGCAATCTGAGCAATCCGATACAGCGTAGCCTCTTTGGCGAGATTGACTTCTCGGCCCCACTGATCGGTATCTATGGCTGTCGTGGAGTGGGCAAGACCACCTTCCTCCTGGACTATGCTGCGAGGACTTTTGGGTCACTCAATAAGAAGTGTCTCTACGTCAATCTGAACAACTTCCTCTTTACCAGCGAGACGCTTGTAGACTTTGCCAAGGGCTTCTACGACCATGGCGGGCGGCATCTGCTACTAGACCAAATATATAAGTACCCCTCGTGGCATAAGGATCTGCTCACCTGTACGCACTTGATGCCAGACCTGCAGATCATCTACACCACCTCGATCGTGCAGTACGACTCAGCGCTCCCCATCGAGGAGCAGTTACCAGGAGCGGTCTACCGGCTAGACGGCTTCTCACTCCGAGAGTTCATCCAGCTCAAGACGGGACTAGACCTACCGCAGTTCACACTAGAGGAAATCTTAAAGAACCACGAGACCATCTCTCGTGAGATTATGGGGATGGTCAATCCGCTCAACTACTTAGCGGACTATACGCACCACGGCTACTACCCATTCTTCCTCGAGGATCGCAACTACTCGGAAAATCTGCTGAAGAATATCAACATGATGCTGGAGGTCGATGTGAGCTTCCTACGCAATCTAGACCAGCGTCTGCTACCCAAGCTACGTAGACTACTCTACGAACTGGGGCGCACGGCACCCACCTCGCCCAATGTCTCTCAGCTCTCGCAGATGATCAGCGCCTCGCGTGCTACCATCTCCAACTATATGCACATCCTCTCCGACGCTGGTCTCGTCACGCAGCTATACCGTGTGGGTGCAGAGACGACCACACGCAAGCCGGCTATGTGCTATCTGCAAAACACCAACATTGGCTACGCACTCGTACCCGAGCCTGTGACCAGTACGGGGCTGTACGCCACCTTCTTCTTGACGCATCTCAATCATGCTCATCAGGTCAACACGGGCGGACGGGCACAGGTGCACTTCGTGCTAGATGAGACCTACGAGTTTCGCATTGACAAGGAGCTTGGCGGGCGCTATCGGTCGGATCGCTACTACGCAGTGCAAGGCATTCCCATAGGTCATGACAACGTGATTCCACTATGGCTCTTCGGCTTTATCTACTAAAGCGACTAACTACAACAACACACAAGGAAAAATCAATACATAGAAATGGCTAATCCAACTAAGAAAACAATGACTTGTGACGGCAACCAAGCGGCCGCACATGTTGCCTACATGTTTAGCGAAGTAGCTGCTATCTACCCCATCACCCCCTCCTCCACGATGGCGGAGTATGTTGATGAGTGGGCAGCAGCCAAGCGTAAGAACATCTTCGGCGAGATCGTCGAGGTACAGGAGATGCAGAGTGAGGCTGGTGCTGCTGGCGCTATGCACGGTGCACTACAGGCGGGTGCTCTCGGTGTCACCTTTACCGCATCTCAGGGTCTGCTCCTGATGCTACCTAATATGTACAAGGTGGCTGGTGAGCTACTCCCAGGTGTCTACCACGTAGCTGCTCGTACGATCGCTTCGCAGGCTCTCTCTATCTTTGGTGATCATCAGGACGTGATGAGCGCTCGTATGACGGGTCTCGCACAGCTCTGCACGGGCTCCGTACAGGAGGTGATGGACCTTGCAGCTGTTGCCCATCTCACAGCGATCAAGAGCCGCGTACCTTTCATCCACTTCTTTGATGGCTTCCGCACTTCACACGAGATCCAGAAGATCGAGTACCTCTCCAACGAGGACCTCGAGCCACTCATTGACCAGAAGGCTCTGCGCCAGTTCCGTGAGCGTGCACTCAGTGCCCATGCGCCTGTAGTACGTGGTACCGCTCAGAACGGTGACATCTTCTTCCAGGCTCGTGAGGCTTCCAACCCCTTCTACGATGCAGTCCCCGCTATCGCACAGGACTATATGGATCAGCTAGCTAAGATCACGGGACGTCACTACCACCTCTTCGACTACTACGGAGATCCCGAGGCTGAGCACGTCGTCATCGCTATGGGCTCTGCCACAGAGGCTATCCGCGAGTCCATCGACTACCTACGCGCTCAGGGCAAGAAGGTAGGACTTGTCGCTGTACACCTCTATCGCCCATTCAGCGTAGAGCACTTCCTCGGTGCACTGCCCAAGAGCGTCAAGCGTATCGCTGTCCTTGACCGTACGAAGGAGCCAGGAGCCGCTGGAGATCCGCTCTACCTCGATGTCAAGAATGCTCTCTACACACAGCCCAATGCTCCGCTAGTTGTAGGCGGTCGCTACGGTCTATCAAGCAAAGACACGACACCCGCTCAGATCATCGCCGTCTTTGAAAATCTAGCGATGAACGAGCCAAAGGATCAGTTTACCGTTGGTATCGTTGACGACGTCACCTTCAAGTCTCTACCCCTAGGCAAGGAGGTTGAGCTTGAGAGCGACGCTTACGAGGCTAAATTCTTCGGACTAGGTGCTGACGGTACGGTCGGTGCAAATAAGAACTCCGTCAAGATCATTGGCGAAAACACCAATAAGTACTGCCAAGCTTACTTCGCTTACGACTCTAAGAAGAGCGGTGGCTTTACCGCATCACACCTACGCTTCGGCGATCAGCCCATCCGTAGTACCTATCTAGTCGTACGCCCCAACTTCGTCGCTTGCCACGTACCCGCTTACCTACGCATGTACGACGTCCTCGCAGGTCTTCGCAAGGGTGGCACGTTCCTACTCAACTCTGTTTGGGATCTAGACAGCATCGAGGAGCACCTACCCAACCACATCAAGCGTTACCTTGCTGAGCACGAGATCTCCTTCTACATGATCAACGCTACCGAGATTGCTCAGCGCATTGGTCTAGGCAACCGCACGAACACGATCCTGCAGAGCGCCTTCTTCAAGATCTCTGGCGTCATCCCTTACGATCTCGCAGTAGAGCAGATGAAGAAGTTCATCGTCAAGTCTTACTCTCGCAAGGGTGAGGAGATTGTCAATAAGAACTTCGCAGCTGTTGACGAGGGGGCCAACGTTATCCAGGTTCCCGTCAAGGCTGAGTGGGCTAACCTCCCCGATGAGCCCGCAGTCGAGCATGCAGGCGACACAGATTTCGTACGCAACGTGGTACGTGTCATCAACGCTCAGCGTGGTGACTCACTCCCCGTCTCTGCTTTCGCAGGTCGCGAGGATGGTACCTGGGACTCTGGTACGGCCGACTCTGAGAAGCGTGGTGTCTCTGACCTCGTACCTGTATGGATCGAGGACAACTGTATCCAGTGCAACCAGTGCGCTTTCGTCTGTCCTCACGCTACGATCCGCCCATTCCTACTCAATGAGAAGGAGGCTCAGGGTACCAATGTAGCGCTACTTGACGCTACGGGCAAGGGCTTCAAGGAGGCTGGTCTTAAGTTCCGCATTCAGGTCAACTACCTCGACTGTCTCGGTTGTACCAACTGTGTCAACACCTGTCCAGGCAACAAGCAGGGTAAGGCGCTCAAGATGGTTCACCTTGATGAGGTTCGCGACAAGCAGTGCGACTGGGACTATATGCGTCATCAGGTGACCAACAAGTCTTACATGGTCGATGTACAGTCCAACGTCAAGAACTCACAGTTTGCACAGCCTCTCTTTGAGTACTCTGGAGCTTGCTCTGGTTGTGGTGAGACACCTTATGTCAAGCTACTGACGCAGCTCTTCGGCACTCGTCAGGTCGTGGCAAATGCTACGGGTTGCTCCTCTATCTACTCAGCTTCAGCGCCCTCTACTCCCTACACGACCAATGATCGTGGCGAGGGACCCGCATGGGCTAACTCCCTCTTTGAGGACAATGCTGAGTTTGGTATGGGTATGTACATCGCCTCTAGCTCAAACCGCAACCGTCTCATTCACCTCGTCAAGGAGATTCTTGAGGATGGTCAGGAGCAGCTCAGCGACGAGCTACGCCAGCTCCTCAACGAGTGGGTTGAGCAGCGCTTCGATGGTGATGCTTCACAGCAGCTCAGCTACAAGATCCTACCCCTACTCAATGCCGAGGCTCAGGGTCGTATGCACTACGTCTACAACCTGCGCCATCACTTTGTCAAGCCTTCACAATGGATTATCGGTGGTGACGGCTGGGCATACGATATCGGCTTCGGTGGTCTCGACCACGTACTCGCTTCGGGCAAGAACGTCAACGTCCTCGTACTCGACACAGAGGTCTACTCCAATACGGGTGGACAGTCCTCTAAGAGTACACCTCTGGGCGCTATCGCTAAGTTTGCCGCAGCAGGTAAGCGTGTCCGCAAGAAGGATCTAGGTCTCATCGCGACCACCTACGGCTACGTCTATGTAGCTCAGATCGCTATGGGCGCCAACCCCGCTCAGACGCTCAAGGTACTCCGCGAGGCTGAGGCTTACGAGGGCCCATCACTGGTGATCGCTTACTCACCCTGTATCTCACACGGACTCAAGGGTGGTATGGGCAGTGCACAGAATGAGCAGAAGCGCGCCGTAGAGTGTGGTTACTGGCACCTCTGGCACCACGATCCACGTCGTGAGCAGGAGGGCAAGAACCCCTTCGTACTCGACAGCAAGGAGCCAGACTTCACAAAGTTCAAGGACTTCCTCAAGGGCGAGGTACGCTACGCTTCACTCTTCAAGATGTACCCAGAGATTGCTGAGGAGCTAGCCAACGAGTCACTCCGCTCCGCTTACAAGCGCTACAGCACCTACGTACGTATCTCATCTACCGAGTGGGAAAATGACTACGGTCCTCTCGCTGACATCCTTGATGCCAAGCCCGAGCCCACCACACCTGAGGAGGTACATGCTGTAGACCTCACCTAGTCTGTCTGACTATA
>NZ_CAMYEZ010000083.1 GCF_947254915.1 uncultured Porphyromonas sp.
GTATTACTTACCGGTAGCTCCGTAGGGATTTTGAAGTTCCTACGGAGCTATTTTTTATTCCTCACGTAGGGGCGATATAAAAGTTCGGAAGAATGAAATGAAACTTCGGAAGAAAGAAATCAAAGTTCCGAAGAATTCTTTCGTTCCTCCGTGGATAATCAAAAAAATCCACCGAGGAATTGCCCGATTTCCTTCAATATAGACGTAGATGAACCGAACTTGTATCATGCGTCAGACCTGAGCGCTTGGCTAGATAGGGGAGACGGCAAGGAATTTAGTTGTACATTTGTCCTGCATTATGCGATATGTTGATGAGACTTGGTGACAGAATGGCTGAATTTGGGCGGACGGTGTCGCTGTTGCGCCTCTTTGGCAGGGTTATTGTATGGTCTCGTGATAGAAATATAGAGCTACTATGAAAAAGGACAATAAGAAAGGTGGCAAGCCTACGGAGCCACAACATATAGAAGCCTCTCAGGAGACTGAAAATAAGCAGGATGCACCACAGAAGAACTGTGAGACGACTGATGAGTGTGAGACGGATGCGGCAGCGACTCAGTGTGAGGAGCAGCGACTGGCTGAGCTACAGGAGTCTCTGAATAAGCTCAATGATCAGCACCTCCGCATGCTGGCTGAGTACGATAACTATCGCAAGCGTACGCTACAGGAGAAGAGCGACTTAATCAAGAATGGGGGCGAGCGTGTCCTCAAGGAGCTGCTCCCGATTGTGGACGACTTTGAGCTCGCGGTCAAGCATGCCCATGAGAGCAAGAGTGAGGAGGATCCGATTATAGAGGGACTACTCCTTATATATAATAAGCTAATCGGCTATCTAGAGAAGCAGGGTGTCGTGAGGATTGAGGCGACTGGTACACCCTTTGACGATAACCTACATGAGGCCGTAGCGATGATTCCAGCACCTACTCCAGAGCAGAAGGGGCAGGTGATCGACTGCGTTCGCACGGGCTATATGCTTCACGACAAGGTGCTACGCCATGCGCATGTGGTCGTCGGCAACTAAGAGGCATGGAGCTTTGATCTGCACAAGATAGATATATGGCAACGAAGAAAGACTACTATGAGCTGCTGGGTGTCTCACGAGACGCTTCGGCAGATGAGATAAAGAAGGCTTACCGCAAGCAAGCCTTAAAGTATCACCCCGACCGTAACCCTGGTGACAAGGAGGCGGAGGAGCACTTTAAGGAGGTTGCGGAGGCTTACGATGTGCTGAGCGATCCCGACAAGCGGAGTCGCTATGACCAGTTTGGGCATAGTGGCGTAGACGGAGCCAGTGGCTTCGGAGGCTTTGGCGGTGGTGGTGGCTTTACGGTGGATGATATATTCTCCCGTTTTGGCGACATCTTCGGAGGAGGCTTTGGCGATTACTTTGGCGGCGGTAGAGGCGCTGGCTCAGGTAGAGCACAGCGTCCTATGGGTAGTGACCTGCGCGTTACGGTGCGCCTCACGCTAGAGGATATCAATAGTGGGGTGGAGAAGAAGCTCCGCGTCAAGAAGTTGATCCAGTGTGATAGCTGTCATGGTCAGGGCACCACAGAGAGCGATGGCAAGCGCAGCTGCTCGACCTGTGGAGGCGCTGGTGTCGTTTACGATGTGCGCAACTCAATCTTTGGTCAGATGCGTACGCAGTCAGTCTGTCCTACCTGTGGAGGCTCTGGTGAGGTGGTTACGAAGCCTTGCGCTAAGTGCCACGGCAAGGGTGTGACGCAGGGTGAGGAGGTTGTCTCCTTTCGCATCCCCGCAGGAGTCGTGGGCGGTATGCAGCTGACCCTGCAGGGCAAGGGTAATGCAGCCCCCCAAGATGGCATCCCTGGTGACCTGCTTGTTGTGATCCAAGAGGAGCAGCACAAGGACTTCATACGCAACGGTAATGACCTGATCTACAATCTGCTTATCCCCATTCACACGGCGATACGTGGTGGACAGGTGACAGTACCGACGATCGATGGTAGTGCACGACTCAAGATAGAGCCTGGTACGCAGCCTGGCAAGGTGCTCCGTATGCGTGGTAAGGGACTCCCCTCTGTACAGGGCTACGGACGTGGCGACCTGATGGTCAATGTGAATGTCTTCATTCCGCAGAAGACCTCTGCAGAGGATGAGTCGCTGATTGATCAATTGGCAAAGGCTGAGCACTTTAATCCGACGGAAGCCGATCGTAAGGCTATAGACAAGAAGTATAGGGAGATGCTTGAGTAAGCATCTCCTATACCTTAATATATGGGATACAAAGACCGCTAATCGTATGGTACGAATGAACGCTGTGTGGGCTAGACTCACACTACTTATAGCATCGCTCTGCATAGCTCTGAGCAGCACAGCCTCAGCGCAGGAGCCTCTCAGTACTGACTCGCTGATTGCTGCGACTGCCGAGGGGCATCATCGTATCATCAGTATACTCCTCTGTACGCCCTCGCAGGCAGATGCCTACACGATCTATGGACACGCAGCGATGCGGGTGCGTAGCTTAGACGACCTAGAGGATGACTATGTGTACAACTATGGGGTCTTTGACTTTGACCAGCCAGGCTTTTACACTAAGTTTATCAAAGGTGAGACGGACGGTTACTTCGTTCAGCAGGAGCCGTGGGAATACTTCATCTACCGCTACCATACTTATGGGCAAAACGTCTATGAGCTAGAGCTAGACCTCTCTCCCGAGCAGGAAGAGGCGATATGCTCTTACCTAGCGTGGAACATTAAGGAGGAGAATAAGTACTACCTCTACAACTTCGCCTTTGACAACTGTGCTACACGACCATATTCTATTGTCAAGCAAACGCTCCCTAAGGGGTGGCGCATAGAGCTACCTCAAGTGGCGAAGGAGGAGTCGCTACGCAGTCTCATCGATGCCTATGCGGACTATCATCCGTGGTATCGTCTCGGTACGCAGCTCGCCTTGGGAGCACCTGCCGACACGACTATGACGGTCGAGGATCGGCTCTTCCTACCGATGGAGATGGATCGTCTCTTGCAGCAAGCGACACTGATCACTCCGACGGGTGCGAAGCCTCTCGTGAGCAATCGCATCGTCTATGAGACTCCGACACCGGCTCCGCAACCAGTGGCTCATTGGTGGCAAGAGCCTGTCGTATTGTTTTCACTCTTATTAGTCGTCTCAGGCGTGCTGTGCTACTTGCGTCGTAGTCGCTACTGGATACCTTTAATGATGACGGCCTACGCTTGTGCGGGCTTCATCTTGAGCTTCCTAACCTTCGTCTCGATACATCCCTGCACCGATCCTAACTACAACTTGCTGGTCTTTCATCCGCTCCTGCTCTTGGCTTGGTTTGCCTTGGGAAGGGGAGGCAAAGCTCAGCGCATCGCACGCTACTTCCACTCGGTAAATGCGTTGGCAGTAGCGCTCTTCCTGATCTTGGTCACTTGTGCTGTGCAGACTAGTTCGTTGCCCATCATCTTGCTTGCCATTCACTCGGCACTCCTTTCGGTAGCCTACCTGACCTATTCTAAACGACAAACAGAGCGCAGATGAGATCTATTCGCTATCTACTCCTCGCATTGACCTTGCCACTGGCACTCTCCGCACAGCGCGCAAGACCTGACATACTGGTGCAGATCTATGTCAAGGGGCTGCGCACCGACTTGCTGGATAGTTATCGAGCAGGGTGGGGGAGCAACGGATTGAACTGGGTGATGAAGCAGGGGACCGTGGCGCCTGACATTCGCTATCCATATCCATTGCTAGACGAAGTGGCACGACTGGCCTCGCTCTCTGCTGGTGCTATGCCAGAGATACATGGCGTGTACCAAGCTGAGCGGTATGATGCGGTGACACAGCGCTCGGAGTCTACCTTTGCCAATAGAGACTATCGTGGCATCAACAGCGCAGAGCAGCTAGCTCCCGCAGGTGCTTTGCGCAGCGAACTTCTCACAGACGTACTCAGAGGCTCTTCTCAAGGCGATGCTATTGTCTATGCGATAGCTAGCCGTGCCAACGATGCCATTGCTGTGGCGGGGCACGACGCTGAGGGAGCTATATGGATCGATAAACACAGCGGTTGGTGGGCTACGACCAACTTCTATGGCGGTCTGCCTGCTCTAGCTCTTAAGGCAAACAATGAGCAGCGCATGCTGGGCGGACGCACGACACCAACCATTTGGAAGCCTCTTGCGAAAGGCGCGAAGGAGGGTAGCTTTGCGCATACCTTCGAGGGAGCTTGGCGTATGAGCGACCTCTTGACCTCTCCTTTTGCCAATGATGCGATCACCGACTTGTCTAAGGAGTTCATACGCTACGCTCACAAGGCGCATCGCACGTCGCCTACGCTCATCGTTATGGTCTTAGACCTGGAGGTGGGCGCTCGTGGGGTCGCCTATGCGGACTATTCGCCAGAGCAACAAGACGCCTACGCTCGGCTTAATGAGCAGGTGCAGCAGACGACTGCTCTGCTACAAGAGTTGTACGGCACAGACCATTATGCGCTCAATATCATCGGAGTTCCTGTTGCGAACTTAGCTCAGCCGAAGACTCCTTCTCGTCGTTCGGTCGTCACCTTTGACCCTGCGAAGTGTATTGCACTGGCCAATCTTTACCTCTCGGCCATCTATGGGCGCAACGACTGGGTCATCGCCTACAGCCATCAGACGCTCCATCTAAATAAGAAGGAGATAGCAGATAAGAAGGTGGATATGGAGGATATGAGCAATAATCTTGCTACTTTTGTATCCGAGATGGAAGGTGTCATCGGGGCAATCCCCGCATATCAACTACAGAGGGGGCTGTCACAGCCTGCTTGGGCTAAGCCTCTGTACTCGCGTAGCTATCGTAGCTATGCGGGCGATGTGCTACTGGCTCTAGCTCCCTTTGCAGTGGTGGCTGGAGAGAAGCAAGGCACTGAGCAGCAGAGGCAGAGACGTGTCTCAGCGCCTTTTATCTTGATGGCTCCAGGAGTAGCTTCACAAAGGCTTACGGAGCCTATATCCTATGACGCGGTCGCACCTTCGCTCGCATACCTACTCTGTGTCCCTCAGCCGATGAGTGCTGACGGCACGCCACTCTTTACCCTATTCAATCAGAAATAATAAACCACTTTATGGCTCTCAGTAATATCATCACAAAGCTCTTTGGTAGTAAGTCTCAGCGAGACCTCAAGGAGATAACACCTTACATTAAGAAGATCGAGGAGGTCGAACCCTCCATACAGGCTCTCAGCGATGATGCTCTGAGAGATCGGACACAACAGCTGCGCAACGAGATCAACGAGTACGTTGCCTCGGAGCGTGCAGAGATAGCTAAGCTCAAGGAGGGCATCGAGGATCTCGACATAGATGCCCGTGAGGAGGCTTGGTCTAAGATTGATAAGATAGAGAAGGAGGTACTGGAGAAGATCGAGGTCAAGCTCGACGAAATCCTCCCCACGGCCTTTGCTATTGTCAGGGAGACCGCACGACGCTTTGCCAATAATGAGCAGATCGTCGTCACAGCCACGCAGATGGATAGGGATCTATCGATAGACCACGACTTCGTGGAGATCGATGGTGACAAGGCGATCTACCACAACCACTGGGTAGCAGGAGGTAACGAGATCACCTGGGATATGGTGCACTACAAAGTACAGCTCATCGGTGGTGTCGTACTGCACAAGGGTAAGATAGCCGAGATGGCGACAGGTGAAGGTAAGACGCTCGTCGCTACCTTGCCAGTCTTCCTCAATGCGCTACCAGGTAATGGTGTCCATGTGGTCACGGTCAATGACTATCTGGCTAAGCGTGACTCCGAGTGGATGGGACCGCTCTATATGTTCCACGGGCTGAGCGTTGACTGTATCGACAAGCACAAGCCTAATAGCGAAGGCCGTCGCAAAGCTTACAATGCGGACATCACCTTCGGTACGAACAATGAGTTCGGCTTTGACTACCTGAGAGACAACATGGCGACAGCACCCTCAGATCTCGTCCAGCGTCCGCACAACTACGCCATCGTGGATGAGGTGGACTCGGTCCTTATTGACGATGCCCGTACGCCTCTGATCATATCTGGTCCTACGCCTCAGGGAGAGGATCAGCTCTTTGAGGAGTACCTGCCCAATGTCGAGAAGGTGGTCAACGCTCAGAAAGATTTAGTCTCTAAGTTGCTCGTAGAGGCAAAGAAGAAGATAGCGAGCGAGGACAAGAAAGAAGTGGACGAAGGCTTCCTCCTCCTCTTCCGTGTCTTCAAGGGACTGCCTAAGTACAAGCCTCTGATCAAGTTCCTCAGTGAGCCAGGCATCAAAGCCTCTATGCTCAAGACCGAGGAGATCTATATGGCGGAGAATATGCGCCAGATGCACATTGTCACCGATCCGCTCTACTTCGTCATTGACGAGAAGATGAATAGCATCACCCTCACCGATAAGGGTATCGAGATGCTTTCGAAAGGTGCAGAGGATGCCTCTTTCTTCGTACTCCCAGACATTGCTTCTCAGCTAGCCGAGCTGGAAGGTGAGGGGCTTGCTCCCTCGGAGTACGCTACTAAGAAGGACGAGCTAATCACCAACTATGCGATTAAGAGCGAGCGTGTCCACACGGTCAATCAGCTCTTTAAGGCTTACGCCCTCTTCGAGCGTGATGATCAGTATGTGGTGATAGACAACAAGGTGATGATCGTCGATGAGCAGACGGGTCGTCTCATGGATGGCCGTCGCTACTCAGACGGTCTGCACCAAGCTATCGAGGCTAAGGAGCGGGTCAAGGTCGAGGCCGCTACGCAGACCTTTGCAACCATCACCCTGCAGAACTACTTCCGTATGTACCACAAGCTGGCTGGTATGACTGGTACGGCTGAGACCGAGGCGGGAGAGTTTTGGGACATCTACAAGCTTGACGTGGTGGTCATCCCGACCAATCGCCCCGTCATCCGTGATGATCAGAACGACCGTATCTACAAGACGGCTCGCGAGAAGTACAATGCGGTCATCGAGGAGATCGAGCGCCTCATAGCGGCTGGTCGTCCAGTGCTAGTAGGTACGACTTCGGTTGACATCAGTGAGCTACTCAGTCGTATGCTCTCACTGCGCAAGATCCCCCACCAGGTGCTCAATGCTAAGCTACACCAGAAGGAGGCTGACATCGTCGCTCAGGCTGGTCAAGCTGGCACCGTAACCATCGCAACCAACATGGCTGGTCGTGGTACCGATATCAAGCTTTCGCCAGAGGTGCGAGAGGCTGGTGGACTCGCCATCATCGGTACGGAGCGACATGAGTCACGTCGTGTGGATAGACAGTTGCGTGGTCGTGCAGGTCGTCAGGGAGACCCGGGTAGCTCTGTCTTCTTCATCTCGCTAGAGGATCACTTGATGCGACTCTTTGCGAGCGATCGTATTGCTTCGCTGATGGATCGTATGGGCTTTGGCGAAGGTGAAGCTCTTGAAAATAAGATGCTCAGCAACTCTGTGGAGCGTGCGCAGAAGAAGGTCGAGGAGAACAACTTCGGTATCCGTAAGCGCCTCCTAGAGTACGATGATGTGATGAACTCACAGCGTAAGGGTATCTACGAGAAGCGTCGCCACGCCTTGATGGGCGAGCGCATCGGTATGGACGTGCTCAACATGCTCTACGACGTGACCGAGGCGATTGTCAATAAGAATAAGGAGGCGGACGACTACGAGGGCTTCCGCAACGAACTCCTCTCGGTGCTAGCCGTAGAGACTGAGTTCACGCCAGAGACCTTTAAGTCGGCTCATACGAATGAGGTAGTTGACAAAACCTTTGAGACAGTCTATCAGGCACTCAACCACAAGGGTGAGAAGATCGCCTCCGTCGCTTACCCGATCCTGCACAACCTCTACGAGACGCAGGGCGACAAGTTCAAGCGCATCATCATCCCGATCACGGATGGTAATAAGGTGTACAACATTCCTTGCGACCTCGCCGAGGCAGACCGCACCGAGGGCAAGAGCATCGTCAAGGAGTTTCATAAGACGATCATGCTCTACACCCTGGATGATGCTTGGAAGGAGCACCTCCGAGAGATGGACGAGCTACGCAACTCCGTGCAAAACGCTAGCTACGAGAACAAGGATCCACTCCTCATCTACAAGCTAGAGTCTTACGAGCTCTTTAGTGATATGCTTGACGGGCTCAATCGCAAGACCGCTACGATCCTCACGCGTGGTCGTATCCCAGTCCCCGAGAACGATGAGAACGGCTCTAGTCTCTCCGTCCGGGAGGCTCAGACCGAGCGACGCACAGACCGTAGCCAGTACCGTGAGACCAAGGACGAGATCGCCAGCCAGCAGGAGGCGCAGCGTCAAGCTGGACAAGCCGCCACACAGGCTTCACAGCCTAAGGCTCAGCCTATCGTCAAGGAGCAAAAGATCGGTCGCAACGACCCATGCCCTTGCGGTAGCGGTAAGAAGTATAAGAATTGTCACGGGCGCAACGCCTAGGCATCATCATATGGGGGCAGGCTTTGGCAAAAAGCTTTGCCCCTTTTTGCTATTTCCAAAAGTCAATAGGGGCGCAGTAGGGTAGTGTACGAAGCTACCTTTGCTTTGATCCCCACCACACAGCGTAAGAACTATGATTTACTCCATGACAGGATATGGTAGCAGTCAGCTACTCCTAGAGGGTGTCACCTACGAGGTCTCAATTCGCTCCGTCAATAGCAAGCAACTCGACCTCTCACTCCGACTCCCCTCCATCCTACGAGACCGAGAGATAGAGCTTCGTGGCATCTTGATCCCCGCACTCTTCAGAGGCAAGGTCGACGTGACCATTCGCACGGCCGACAATTCGCTAGGCACCTCCCCCCATGTGCAGATCAATGCCCCTCTCCTCCATGCTTACTACGATCAGATCCATAGCGCTATAGAGGCCGAAGGGATACCTCAACCAGAGGATCTGACACGTCTCTTGCTCAGTTACCCAGGCGTCATCGTAGAGCAGGGCGAAATGCCCCTCACCGACGAAGATATGCAGCTACTGAGCCAAGCTATCGGGGAGGCGATTGATCAGTTCAACGCTTTTAGAGTGCAAGAGGGCGCATCGCTCGAGCGCATCTTTGTGGAGAAGCTTGACCGCATCGCAGCCTTGCTCGCGGAGGTTGACCCTTATGAGCAGAGCCGCATCACAGACCTTCGGAGCAAGCTCGAGGAGCGACTAGCCCAGCTCACCTCCATACAGTACGACGAGGCTAGGCTAGAGCAGGAGCTCATCTACTACATCGAGAAGCTGGACATCAGCGAGGAGAAGAACCGACTCGCCAACCATATCCACTACTTCCGTGAGGTGCTAGCCCAGACAGGTGACCCCGATCCCTCTAGAGGCAAGAAACTCGGCTTCATCGCTCAGGAGATGGGGCGTGAGATCAATACGCTCGGCTCTAAGAGCAACAATGCCGCCATGCAGCAGCTCGTCGTCCAGATGAAAGACGAGCTAGAGCAAATCAAGGAGCAAGTCCTCAACGTACTATAAAACCTAAGCGCCAAAAGCTATGTCACATCTCATCATTATATCTGCCCCCTCAGGCTCTGGCAAAAGCACCGTCATCCAGCAGCTCATGCAAGACGAGAGCCTGCGCCTCTCCTTCAGCATATCCGCCACGAGCCGTCCGCCACGTGGCAATGAGCAGCATGGCGTGGAGTACTACTTCTACACGCCCGAGCAGTTCAAGAAGTTGATTGCCGAGGATCGTCTCGTTGAGTATGTGGAGGTCTACCCAGGCAAGTACTACGGCACGCTCCGTAGCGAAGTTGATCGGCTAGGTTCTATGGGACGCAATATCCTCTTTGACGTCGATGCCGTTGGGGCGATGCGCATTCAAGAGGCTTACAGAGACAAAGTCGTCAGCATCTTCCTCATGCCACCCACCTTTGCGGAGCTGCGTCGTCGGCTAGAGTCACGAGGCACCGAGAGTCCTGAGCTGGTCGAGGAGCGCATGCGTCGTGCTTCGTATGAGATCAACTTTGCCGAGCAGTTTGACCACACCGTTGTCAATGACGACCTCACGCTTTGCGTCTCGCAGGTCGCACAGATTATCCGAGATGCTATTAGTCATTAGCTCTAATTCAAGAGTGCTGAGTAAGTTGCAGTATTGATAAATAGGAGGCTCAACCGTTGGTTGAGCCTTTTTATTGTATGACGGGCATGTCATACATCTGTGGTGAAAGTCCACGCGGGGCGTAGTTG
>NZ_CAMYEZ010000084.1 GCF_947254915.1 uncultured Porphyromonas sp.
TTCGGAAGAATGAAATGAAACTTCGGAAGAAAGATTTTGAAGTTCCGAAGAATTTTTCGTTTCCTCGCTGGATATTCCGAATTTCCTCCGAAGAGATTTTCAATTTCCTCAGAGGTGTGGATTGAGTGGCTGTGATCGGCTGTCAGTGGCTGGCTGGCGATTAGCTAGAGGCATCGGAGCTATGAGAGCAATCGGGACCATCTGAAAAACGTAACTTCATAGAGAAGCGTGAGTGGGGCTATGTGACTTATTTTTACTACCTTTGAGGAGCTTACGGCAGAGACGGTGGCGGATGGGTCGCGTCTCGGACTTCTCCCAGGAGGAGCGCTAAGCGATTGATAAGCGTCTAACTTACTTTTTACACAATATGAATCAGAAGCAATTAGAACAGATGAAAAGCGGTCGTGGCTTCATCGGAGCTCTCGACCAGAGTGGTGGCTCTACGCCTAAGGCTTTGAAGGCTTATGGTATCACTGAGGATGCCTGGAAGAATGAGGATGAGATGTTTGACCTGATCCACCAGATGCGTACTCGTATGATCAAGAGCCCTGCCTTTGCTACGGGCAAGCTCGTGGGTGTGATCCTCTTCGAGCGCACGATGCGTGGTCAGATCGATGGCATGAACACGGCTGACTATCTCTGGGAGAAGCTGAGCATCGTCCCCTTCCTCAAGGTGGATAAGGGACTGCAGGAGCTACAGGATGGTGTACAGCTGATGAAGCCATTCCCAGGACTCGATGATCTGCTCAAGGATGCTACCAAGTATCATATCTTCGGCACGAAGATGCGTAGTGTCATCAAGGAGGCTAATGAGAAGGGTATCAAGGCTATCGTAGATCAGCAATTTGAGTGGGGTAAGCAGATCCTAGCTCATGACCTCGTGCCTATCCTAGAGCCTGAGGTGGACATCCACTGCCCAGATAAGGCTAAGGCTGAGGAGATCCTCAAGCGTGAGCTACTCGCACACCTAGACAAGCTGGATCGTCCTGTCATGCTCAAGATCACGCTCCCCACGGAGGACAATCTCTACAAGGAGGTCATCGAGCATCCTAATATGCTTCGTGTAGTAGCTCTGTCGGGTGGTTATAGCCGTGAGCACGCTAATGAGCTACTTGCTCGTAACAAGGGCGTGATCGCTTCCTTCTCTCGTGCACTGGCTGAGGGCCTGACGGCACAGCAGAGCGATGAGGAGTTCAACGCTACGATCGCTAAGTCGGTCGATGACGTCTATCAGGCTTCGATTAAGTAAACCTACTATAGATACAGAAAAAGAGGAGCTATCGCCCGTATGGGTGGTAGCTCCTCTTTAATGGGATTGGGTTTAGACCGTACCGATACTATTACTTGTTGCAATGCGCTCGGTACTGTATCGTGAGGTGGAGATGTTTAGTCTCGCTTCACTACGGCTCAGCTTTGCTCAGAGGCTCTTTAGAAGCGTCTCTCACGGCGAGGACGATCCTCAGCCTCACGAATGAGGAGACGACGCCCCTCAAACTCCTGCTCGCTAAGCGCCTCGATAGCACGACGAGCATCCTCGTCTGCCATGTCGGCAAAGCCGAACCCGCGTGAACGCCCAGTGGCGCGATCCATGACGACACGAGCGTTGGAGACCTCTCCGAACTCGCTGAGTAGTTGCTCCAAGTCGTTCTCACGAACTCGGTAGCTCAAGTTGCCTAAATATAGGGTCATAAAAGGGAAAAGGGAAAAAGGGAAAATAATTAGTGAAGCAATGGGGGAGAGAGACACCTCACGAATGTGATACAGATCTCAAACTGTATGAATTGCTACCGTACTGCCATCTATTGTCACGGCGATATTTGTCGTCATTAGTATAGCGGGCGAGAGAGGGCGACTATCTAAATTCTTAATGTGTGCCATAGCCGTCGATGCTTTTCTCCGTTTGCTGAGTGCAAATGTAAGTATAATTATTGACCTGACAATCTATTTGATAGCATCCTAACGCAACACTCTCCAATTTGTATTACCTTTGTAACGCTTCACTAGAGGCTGCAGTGCTTGTGCTACAGCCTTCGTTTACCATATAGAGGAGATAGATATGCCGATACCTTTTGACCCTTATGCTGACTACAGCTCATACCTGCGCCATCCAGTCTTTGCGCTGGTGGGGCGTGTGGCTGATGCGCTTGATCTGGAGACCTATGTGGTCGGTGGATGGGTGCGAGACCTTTTCCTACAGCGCCCGAGCAGTGATATAGACATCGTCTGCGTGGGCAGTGGCATTGCCTTGGCTAAAGCGGTGGCTCGGGAGATAGGTCCGAAGTGTCAGGTGCATGTCTTTGCGAACTTTGGTACGGCGCAACTGCGCTACAAGGGCGTGGAGGTGGAGTTCGTCGGAGCGCGTCGTGAGAGCTACCAGCGAGATAGTCGCAAGCCGATCGTCGAGGATGGCACGCTTGAAGATGATCAGGAGCGGCGCGACTTCACGATCAATGCGATGGCTATCTCGCTCAACGAACGTACTTATGGCGAGCTGGTAGACCCCTTCTACGGTCTGGAGGATCTGCAGGACTATATGATCCGCACGCCGGTCGATCCGCAGGTTACCTTCGATGATGATCCGCTTCGTATGATGCGTGCGGTGCGCTTTGCTTCGCAGCTGGGCTTCTTCATCGATGATGCCGTCTTTGACGCTATTGTGAAGCTCCGAGAGCGCATTAAGATAGTTTCAGCGGAGCGTATCATCGTGGAGCTTAATAAGATCATGCTCTCGCCTCGTCCCAGTGTGGGGCTCTCCCTGATGGAGCAGACGGGGCTACTGGAGCTGATCCTCCCTGAGGTGCAGCTACTGCGTGGCACCGAGACGGTTGTCGGCGTGGGGCACAAAGACAATCTGGCGCATACCTATCAGGTGGTCGACCAATTGGCCGCAAAGAGTGACAACCTCTACCTTCGCTGGGCGGCTCTGCTACACGATATTGCGAAGCCTAAGACGAAGCGCTGGGATGCACAGCAGGGGTGGACCTTTCACAACCATAACTATATAGGAGCTAAGATGGTGCCGCGTATGTTTCGCCGGCTTAAGCTCCCGCTGGACAGCCACATGCAGTATGTCGCTAAGTTGGTGGACCTACACATGCGTCCCTCTTCGCTTGTTGATGAGGGGGTGACCGACTCGGCGATACGTCGTCTGCTCTTTGACGCGGGCGATGATATAGAGGACTTGATGACGCTGGTGGAGAGCGACGTGACGAGCAAGAACCCGAAGCGTGTGCAGCAGGTCCTGGACAACTATCAGGTGATACGACGCAAGCTCCAAGAGGTGGAGGAGAAGGATCGCATTCGCAACTTTGCTCCGCCGATTGATGGTGCCGAGATCATGCGTATTTTTGGTATTCCGCCCTCGCAGATCGTGGGAACGCTCAAGGAGCGGATCAAGAATGCGATCCTAGACGGTGAGATACCCAACGAATATGAACCCGCTCGTGAGCTGCTCCTCAAGGAAGCTGCCGAGCGTGGGCTCAAGCCACAAGAGGGCGAGCCCGCACAACCTACTAATGACTGAAAGACAGACAGAACTATGACAGATCAGACGAAGGTAGCCGAAGAGCTAGCTGAGCCACATCACTTTGGTTCACACAATATCTATATGCCCACTGCTCCTGTGGGTCACTTTCTCCCTTATTACCCGTGGCGCACGCTCTACGAGCAGCTACCTTTCGAGGGGGCTTACCCGCAGCTTCTCTACACGGACAGTCGTGCGGACGCTCTCTTTGACGCCCTTTCGCTACGCCTTGCCGAGCTGGTGGCAGACGAAGACTTTCATATGGAGGTGTCCCTGCAGTACCCTATGGGGATACCTGTAGCAGAGGTGCGGGAGGGTTACCTGACACTCATCATAACAGACCCCAACTTGGCGCAAAGACTCGAGGGCTTGCCAGTGGAAGTGCCCAGAGAGCTGTGGCTTGATATGCTCGCCATGAGCTTGATACAGTACATCCTACAGACGGAGATAGCTCCTGAGGAGCAGGTGGAGGTCGCCCTAGTGGAGATGCCTCACGAGGGTGCCGAGGAGAATAGCGAAGAGGTGCGTCCTCTCTGGGTCAAGCAGTGGGAGCAGACGCAAGAGATGATCCGCAAGAGCGACGGCGCTCACCGCTATCGCTACGGCTTCAGCCTCACCTTAGAGGGTCGCACCTCCAGCAACGTCGAGTAGCGTGCTTTGCTGGTCATCCTACCCCTGAGATGGTCACACATTATTAGTAGCGTCTAAGAGTCTGTTATGAATAAGTCTGACATTGAGTCTTTGCTGGGAGTCGGAGAGCGCATCTCTCTTGAGTGTAAGAAATCTGAGAAAGGCCTTCCGAAGTCTTTTTTGGGAGACATATTCTTCGTTTGCAAATACTATTGGGGGCATTGTGCTTTTAGGGGTTAAGGAGGACGTAACGGTGTCAGATAGAAGAGATAGGTTTGAAGTCGTAGGAGTTCAAGACATCTCAAAGATTAAGAAAGAACTCTTTGATACGCTGAACAGTGATAAGGTGAGTCGAAACATACTCACAGACGAGGATGTCGTGGAAGTCCCGTTTGATGACAAAGTCGTATTATGTATCACGATCCCTCAGGCTGACTATAGGCAACGCCCTATTTATATAAACGGGAACCCATTAAAAGGTGCCTTTAAAAGGAACTACGAGGGAGACTATCACTGCGCAGAGGACGAAATCAGAGCGATGATACGAGACTCAAATGAGCAGGGTAACGACGGCCTTTTAATCAAAAACTACGGGATGGACGATATAGATGCTCCCACTCTAGCGTCTTATAGAAATAGATTTGCTCTCCAAAACCCCGACCATGTGTGGAATGGTTATGACGATAGGACCTTCTTGCTCAACATAGGTGGATATACGATAGATAGATCTACATCTCAAGAGGGGCTGACTCTGGCGGGTCTCCTTATGTTTGGCACAGGGCTCTCTATTCGGGATCGACTTGATAATATTCGTATGGATTATATTGATCGAACAGGCTTGGAGCAAGGTAGTCGCTGGAGTGATCGACTTACGTATGACGGGCGCTGGGAGAACAACCTATATAACTTCTTCATGCTAGTGATGTCTAAGCTGTTTGATGGTATCAAGCGTCCATTTAAGTTGTCTGGTGTAGTAAGAGTAGATGATTCTCCCGTCCATAAGCTCATTCGAGAGGCTCTAACCAATATGATAATCCATGCAGACTATATGGATGTTGGAGTGCTGAAAGTCGAGAAAAACAATGATTGTCTAGTCTTCTCTAATCCAGGCTCGCTCAAGATACCGATAGAAGAGATTTATAGAGGGGGCAATTCGCGAGCACGTAATCCTAAGATTCAAACGATGCTACGCATGATAGGTATGGGAGAGAACATAGGATCAGGATTTCCGACAATGATAGAAGCATGCAAAAAAGAGAATTGGTATAAGCCCATTCTCATAGAGCACTCAGACATGAGGTCGGTTGACTTGACAGTTTCGGTGGTTTCTCTCATATCTCCAGAGATAAAGAAGAAGTTGGTCAGCATATATGGAGAGTTGTATAACACGCTTCCTAAGAAAGAACAGTTTATACTCGCCTCTGCGCTGTCTGAGGGTAGTGTGACGAACTATGTTGTCCAGCTACAATTGGATATGAATCCTCTGGATGCTGGCAAACTACTCTATGCGATGGTGAATAAGCACTTGCTCATCTCATCGGGCAAGGCTAGGTGGACGACTTACGCTGTCAACACTAGCTACGTAGAGGAGACAGAGTCTAGGAGTAAAAGTCAAGGAGTAACTACAAAATCAAGGAGTAAAAGTCAAGGAGTAGAAGACAAGGACTACCTTGATGCCGCATGGTATGGAGCGGACGGCTCTGAGATAAAGATGCCAGCATGGAGTGGGCGCACGAAGAAGATTGCTCTGCAGATACTAGAGTTTTGCGAAACGCCTAGGACGCTCATAGAAATATCTACAATGCTTGGCTTCAGAGATCGATATCGCATGAAGAGAGTCTATATAGATCCGCTACTGGGGAGTGCTCTGTCCATGTCTTCGACTGAAAAGAATGACCCTACGCAGAAGTATAGAACGATAGCTCATCGAAAACCTTAGTTGCCTCATCTCGCTCCTGTAGAGTAGAAATGCCCAGCAACGTCGAGTAGCGTGCTTTTTTTATCTACCTTTGTATCCAAATAGATAACCGAGGGAGGCTGCCTCATGGCGCAAGGGTCTCCGATAAGATATAGATGCAATGAACAAGACTCCACTAGAGGATGCTGCAAGCAATGGCGCAGAGAGCACGGGACTAAACTTTATAGAGCAGGTTGTCGTAGCGGACATCCAGAGCGGTAAGTATGATGGACGTGTGCAGACACGCTTTCCACCAGAGCCTAATGGCTACCTACACATAGGTCACGCTAAGGCTATCTGCATCGACTTCGGCATCGCGCAGAAGTATGGAGGCGTGTGCAATCTACGCTTTGACGATACCAACCCGATCAAAGAGGATGTGGAGTACGTGGACGCTATCCGTGAGGACATCCACTGGCTCGGCTTCGAGTGGGGTAAGGAGTGCTACGCTTCGGACTACTTCCCACAGCTCTACGCCTTTGCCGAGCGGCTCATCATGACGGGCCATGCTTACGTCGATGAGCAGAGCGCCGAGGAGATTGCCCAGCAGAAGGGTACGCCTACGACCCCTGGCATCAATAGCCCTTACCGTGATCGTCCCGCTGAGGAGAGCTTGGATCTCTTTCACCGTATGAATGCGGGCGAATTTCCCGAGGGCGCTATGACGCTCCGTGCTAAGATCGATATGGCTTCGGACGATATGCACTTCCGCGACCCGATCATCTACCGTATCATCAAGCGCCCGCATCACCGCACTGGTACAGAGTGGCAGGTCTATCCTATGTACGACTTCGCACATGGACAGAGCGACTACTTCGAGGGGGTGACCCACTCGATCTGTACCTTGGAGTTCGTACCGCATCGTCCGCTGTACAACTATCTTGTGGAGCTCCTGATGCCTGAGGGAACCACTTACAGACCGTATCAGTTTGAGTTCAACCGGCTCAACCTCACCTACACGATGATGAGCAAGCGCAAGCTTCTCAGCCTCGTGCAGCAGGGCCTCGTCACTGGCTGGGACGACCCACGCATGCCGACCCTCTGTGGTCTGCGTCGTAGGGGCTACACGCCACAGTCCATCCGTGACTTCGTCAGCATGATCGGCTACACCCGCTATGAGGGCACCATTGATCTCTCGCTCCTAGAGCATGCCGTGCGCAACGACCTTAACAAGCATGCAGCACGTGTCTCGGCTGTCCTAGACCCTGTCAAGCTCATCTTGACCAATCTCCCAGAGGGTCACGACGAAGCGCTAGAGATGGTCAATAACCCTGAGGACCTATCGGAGGGTACGCATATTCAGCACCTTACGCGTGAGCTCTGGATCGATCGAAGCGACTTTATGGAGGAGGCTCCGAAGAAGTATTACCGTCTTACGCCTGGAGGCTTGGACGTACGCCTACGTGGTGGCTACATCATCAAGTGTACTGGCTGCGAAAAGGATGCTGAGGGCAATGTGACGGCCGTCCTTGCCGAAGTTTACCTAGACAGCAAAACAGGCATGGAGGGTAGCAATCGAAAAGTCAAGGCTACGATACACTGGGTCTCTACAGCCTATGCGCTAGATGCTGAGGTACGTCTCTACGACCGCCTCTTCCTAGAGGAAGACCCCTCAGGCATCCCTGCTGAGGAACTCAAGGACCACCTCAACCCCGACTCGCTCATCGTGCAGCACGCTTATGTTGAGGAGTGTCTGCAAGACGCTCAGGTGGGGGATCACTTGCAGTTCCAGCGAGTCGGCTACTTTACGGTCGATCCCGACAGCCAGCCAGGCGCACTGGTCTTCAATCGCACCGTATCGCTCAAAGATCGTCGCTAGAGAGACTCCTCTCCCCTTAGAAAAGTATGCTGGAACAACTGACGCTTTGGTTCTTTGACCACCTGAACTACTGGACAGTCTTCCTCTTGATGACCATCGAGAGTTCGTTTATTCCCTTCCCCAGTGAGGTGGTCGTACCGCCCGCAGCCTTTCTAGCAGCCACGGGCGGACAGATGAGCGTCGTCGGTGTGCTCTTCTTTGCCACTTGTGGAGCCATCGTGGGGGCTCTGATCAACTATTACTTAGCTATGTGGCTCGGGCGTCCTATCGTCTACCGCTTTGCTGGCAGTAGAGTAGGGCGTATGCTCCTGCTGAGTCCCGAGAAGCTCGACCGTGCCAACGAATACTTCGTTCGCAAGGGAGCTGTCTCCACTTTTATAGGCCGTCTGGTGCCAGCCATTCGTCAGCTCATCTCCATACCCGCAGGTTTATCCCGCATGCCGCTAGGCGCTTTTGTGGGCTATACGGCTCTAGGCGCTGGCGTGTGGAATGCGGTCCTCGCGCTCATTGGTGTCCTCCTCTCGCATGTCCCAGGCATCGAGACGAAGGAGCAGGTGGTCGCTAAGGCGAGCGAGTACAGCCACATCATCGGTTACTCCATATTGGCGATCGTGCTACTCCTGCTGGCGATCTACATCGTCCGGCAGGTCAAACGCAAGCGACGCCGCAATCTGATCATAGACTAAAAGCTCTTAATCATCTCATTTTAGGTACCTTTGCATAGCAAAACAAGCTCAACTATATAAAGACATGAAGAATATATTGATCATTGGCTCGACCGGTCAGATAGGCTCCGAGCTGACAATGAAACTACGTCGTGAGTACCAGAATGGTTCAGTCGTAGCCGGTTACATCGCTGCAATGCCTCCTAAGGGCGAGCTCCTCGAGAGTGGTCCCGCAGAGCTTGCCGACATCACCGACTCAGCTCAGCTAGCAGCCATCGTCGACAAGTACAAGATCGATACCATCTATAACCTAGCAGCTCTCCTGAGCGCTACAGCAGAGGCTAAGCCTCAGCTGGCATGGCACATCGGACTGGGTGGACTCTTTAACGTCCTAGAGATAGCTCGTGAGAAGGGTTGTGCCGTCTTCACCCCCAGTTCTATCGGAGCCTTTGGTAATGAGACCCCCAAGGATAAAACTCCTCAGGACACGATCCAGCGCCCCAAGACTATGTACGGTGTGACCAAGGTCGCTGGTGAGCTTCTCAGCGACTACTACCACAAGCGCTTTGGCGTAGATACCCGCTCGGTACGCTTCCCAGGGCTTATCTCCAATGTGACGCTACCTGGCGGTGGTACTACGGACTATGCCGTAGAGATCTACTATGCAGCCGTCAAGGAGGGTAAGTTCGTCTGCCCCATCAAGGAGGGTACCTACATGGATATGATGTATATGCCAGACGCTCTGCACGCTATGGTCCAGCTCATGGAGGCTGATCCTACGAGACTGGTACATCGCAACTCCTTCAACATTGCCTCGATGAGCTTCGAGCCAGGCCAGATCGCAGCCGCTGTCAAGCGTATCATCCCCGACTTCGAGATGAGCTACAATGTCGATCCGCTGCGCCAAGCTATCGCTGAGTCGTGGCCTAACTCGCTCGACGACAGCTGTGCTCGTCGTGAGTGGGACTGGCAGCCACACTACGACCTTGACACCATGAGTCAGGACATGATCCAGGTGCTACGCGCTCGTTACGGCAAGAAAGCATCCGCACAAATCCCCAGAGACTGACACAGTCTCATCCACATGCGCCACTCTTGAGTTCGCTCAGGGGTGGCGCCTTTCATTTGTGCCTCTAGAGGAAGGCTCCGCAAAGCTGTCCTTTCTTAAAATAGTACACAGTTGGGGAGGTGTTACTGAGATGGTACACGGGTTATTTTTGTTAGTCCTGTGAGTGTACATCTGTTAGTTTTGCTCCTGCTGGGGTACACGACTTGTGGTCGTCTTTACTGCGAAGGTACACAAAGATAGGTCTTTGTCGGGAATTGGGGGCATAGGCTCAAGGCTGACGCATTATAGCGGACGAGGGCATCTACGTCTCTATGAGAGAAATCTGAAGGTGGAGGAAATCGGGAAATGCATCAGTAGATATTCGGGATTATCTAGCGAGGAAACGGAAAACTCTTCCGAACTTTCATTTCATTCTTCCGAAGTTTCATTTCATTCTTCCGAACTTT
>NZ_CAMYEZ010000085.1 GCF_947254915.1 uncultured Porphyromonas sp.
GCGTCAGCCTGTAGCTCACCGTCGATGAGTAGATCAGGAGCCATCTCCTTAGCGATCTTGTAAGCCTCCGTAACCTTGTCAATCATCTCGCTCTTGGCAGAGCCCTTTGTAGAGTAGCTTAGGAGGGCAACGCGTGGCTCCATGTCACCAATGCTACGAGCCGTATCGGCAGAAGCGATGGCTATCTGAGCAAGCTCGTTGCTGTCAGGATTGGGCGTGACGGCGCAGTCGGCAAAGATGAAGAAGCCGTTCTCGCCATACTCCTTGAGCGGAGAGAAGATGAGGAATGCGCCACTGACCACCTTGAGCCCTGGGCGAGTCTTGATAAGCTGTAGTGCAGGACGGAGCACATTGCCCGTTGTATTGTGTGCACCAGCTACCTCACCGTCAGCGTCGCCAGACTTGATCATCAGGCAGGCGAGGTAGAGCGGATTGACCACTAGCTCGTCAGCCTGCTCACGGGTCATGCCCTTAGACTTACGCAGCTCCATCAGGAGGTCACGATAAGCCTCACGGCGTGCGTGATTTTGCGGATCGATGATCTCAGCCTGGTCAATGTGCTTGAGCCCTAGCTCAGCAGCCTTAGCCTGGATCTCAGCGGGGTTGCCTAGGAGGATGATGTGAGCGATGCCGTCAGCGAGGATGCGATCAGCAGCTTGGAGGGTGCGAGGCTCGAGACCCTCGGGGAGTACGATGCGCTGCTTGTTTGCCTTAGCGCGCTGTACGTTCTTTTGAAGTAGTTCCATAGAGGTGTATGATAAGTTTATATTGATGTGCAGTCTTTAGCTCCACAAAGTTACAAAATAAAGAGCAGAGCCTCTACGCACACCTAACCTCTAAAGTCTAACCTCTAGTCTCTCAAACTCTCTCTCAGGGAGTGGCTCGGCCGAGAGCAGTGCCGAGACCATCGTAAGGTAGCGTGGCGGATGCCCCTCCTCGCCCCACACCATCGGGATGCCAGCTAGGCGCTCTGTGGTGCCACTCAGGTCAAAGCCCCACGACTCAAGCGATGAACGCATCTGGTCGGGGTGACGGCAAGGCTCGCCAGCACGACGTGTACACTCCTGTGGCTGGCAGAGCCGACAGCGACCTGCCGTAAAGAGCCGACTCCCCGCATGCTGTCGCTCTAGCTGATAGAGGAGCGGATCAATCCAGTCTCGCACGGCTCTCATCAAGCGAAAGCAGTAGTCCCCCACCTCGGCTGGCTGACACGCAGCCCACGACTGCTCATCTGGCGTGACACGATGCACGAGGATATGAGCGTAGTGGTAGTGCGCCAGCGCCTCCCGCACATCAAAGGCAAAGGGCGGGCAAGACCAATTGGTCAAGTAAGTAGGACAATGCTCGCACAGAGCGAGGAAACGCTCAGGGTCAAAGTACTCCGCCATATACGCCTCTAGAGGCAGCTGGCGGAGTGTCCCCTTGATACGATAAGCTGGCTCAGTGATGCTACCCATTGGTCTGCGTCACCTCAATGCCATCCTTGTATAGGTGTCTCTTGATGCTGCGCTTGGGCGACTTGATGAAGGGGGTTCTCTGCAGGACAAACTTGGTCACCATCTCGTAGGAGCCTAGCTTAGCATTGAGCTGCTTACGCTGATCTTTGATCCGCTCCCACGCCTCTTCCATAGTTAGTCCCGCCTGCTTGGCAGCCAGTTCGTCGGGATAGACGAGAGCCTCGAGACGGCCATTCTTCTGATAGACCAAACTCTCTGCCACAAAGTGGAAATTATTGAGCTTAGCCTCGATCTCTTCGGGGTAAATGTTTTGGCCATTAGCCCCTAGGATCATTGTCTTAGAGCGACCGAGGATGAAGAGATTGCCCCGCTTGTCCAGACGTCCTAGGTCACCCGTACGCATCCAGCCGTCCGAGGTGAAGAGATGCTTATTGATCTCGGGGAGCTTGTTGTAGCCAAGGCATACATTGTCACCACGCACCTGTATCTCACCGACACCTGGAGCTAGCGGCTGGTCAAAGTCTTCTGGCACCTCAACACGTATATCCATATGAGGCAGGGAGCGCCCCGCAGATAGGGGCACCCAGTGGCGATGGTTGCTGTAAGAAATGAGCGGTGCGCACTCGGTCATACCGTAGCCGACGGTGAGCGGGAAGCCGATACGATGTAGGAAGAGCCCCACCTCCTTGGAGAGCGGAGCACCCCCGACGATCACCTCGCGGAAGTTGCCCCCGAGTCCCTCGGTAAGCTTCTTGCGGATCACTCGGTAGACCAGCTTGCGTAGGAGCGGGACACGCAGGAGTGCCTTGATCGCAGGGCGCTCTATGACGGGAACGATAGACTGCTTGTAGATCTTCTCCAAGATAAGTGGCACGGAGATGATGAGCACGGGGCGTATCTCGGCAAAGGCTTGCATCAATATCCTAGGCGAAGGGACCTTACCTAAGATATGCGTGTGGACACCAATGTAAAGAGCTGCAAGCATGTTGAAAGCGCAACTGTACGTGTGTGCCAATGGCAAGAAACAGATAATCTGCTCGCCGCTAAACATAAGATCCAGAGAGTCTGCGTAGATGGCATTACCCGCTAGATTGCCGGCTGTGATCAGTACCCCTTTGCTAAATCCAGTTGTACCTGAGGTATAGTTGATTACGACCAACTCATCATTGCCCACCTCGGGGTAGACAATGTCAGTGCGACGAAAACCCTTGGGGTAAAAGCGTGCCACAAAGGGTGCAAAGGGAAGGAGCTGCTTGTAGTCATACGGCATCCCCGAGCGAGCGTACCGCCAAGTGATCTTTTTGAGGTCAAAGATCGTCTGCACCATCGGCAGATCCTCCTCCGGATTGAGCTTTGACAAGATAAGATCGTCTATAAAGAGGAGCTTCGCCTCACTGTGATTGATGATCGTCTTAGCGTCCTCGACATTGAAGTCCTGCAGTATCGGGACGATCACAGCGCCGTAAGTGATCGTAGCCATAAAGATGACGCACCAGTGCACCGAGTCGGCGCCCATCAGGGCGACACGGTCACCACGCTGTATGCCGGTCTCCTTATATATGTAGTGTAGGTGTGCGATCTGTAGCGCTAAGTCTCGATAAGATATCGTATAGCCAGTGGCGTAATCCGATAGAGCCGGCTGTCGGAAGTGCTCTCGGAAGCTCGCCTCGTAAGCCTTGATAAGATTGTCTGGGTACATAAGTGCTATCTTCTGTTATGTAAGCATGTGGCGCAAAGTTACGAAATCAAGCCCTAACATCACCGAAGTCAAAGGTCAATTCCACCCGCTAATGCAATCTCTCCCGAGGAAATCGGAAATCTCCACGGAGGAAACGAAATTTCTCCACCGAGGGGCGAAATAAAACTTCGGAAGAATGGAATGAAACTTCGGAAGAATGAAATGAAAGTTCGGAAGAATTCCTTCGTACCTCGCTGGATAATCAAAAATCTCCACCGAGGAATCGCCCGATTTCCTCCAGTTCGGACGTAGATGCTCCCCATTCAGTACAATGCGGCTGTCATAAATAACACTAACACTTTCGGAAAGCGTGCCGTGCGGTGGGGCGCATTGAGACTGGAGTGTGCGATGAGTTTTTTGCAATGTCAGGAGTTTTCCATACCTTAGAGGGCGATTTGAACATGTATATCATATGAATCCAATACAATCTATACAGAAGTCTCTTCTGATGCTCGCTGCTCTACTCACACTGAGTGTAGCCTGCACTGCTCAGAGCAAGAAAGAGTCTGGAAGCTCCAAAGCTGAGATCCAGCACATCAATGCTAACTATATGCGTGAGCATATCTACGACTTTGATGCTCACCCCGACACCTTTGTATACAAGGGCACCAAGCCCGCCATCATTGACTTTTACGCTGACTGGTGCCGTCCCTGTCGACAGCTAGCGCCTAAGCTACAAGAGGTGGCCGATCGATACGCTGACCAGCTCGTTGTATACAAGGTCAATGTGGACGAAAATCCGCAACTGGCATCACTCTTTGGCGTACAGAGCATACCAATGGTACTCTTCGTACCTCTTGATGATCTACCCTACAAGAGTCTCGGTGATCTCCCTATGGAGCACATCGAGGGGCTCTTGAGCAAAATAGGAGTCAAGACGAACAAGCAATAAAACACTTGATACACAGTAACTATAAAATCACAATAAACTATGTCTACAGTAAAGTTTCAAGATAAGATAACCATCACACTTTCTGGCGAACAGCCCAAAGTAGGGACGATAGCTCCAGACTTTGAGCTAGTCCGCAAGGATCTCTCCACAGCCAAGCTCTCGGACTACCGTGGCAAGCGTGTTGTCCTCAACATCTTCCCCAGCATAGACACTGGTGTCTGCGCAGCATCCGTACGTCGCTTCAACGCTGAGGCGGCTAAGCTTGACAACACGGTCGTCCTCTGCATCTCTCAGGATCTACCCTTTGCTCAGGCTCGTTTCTGCGGTGCTGAGGGGCTGGACAATGTAGAGACGCTCTCTACCTTCCGCTGCTGTACGGTACCCTCTTCTGTACCTGCTTTTTGCAAGAGCTACGGGCTTATGATGCAGGATGGACCACTCGCTGGTCTTCAGGCACGTTGCGTCATCGTCATTGATGCCGAGGGCAAGATTATCTACGAGGAGTTAGTCCCCGAGATCGCCCAAGAGCCTAACTACGACAAGGCTATCGCTGCGCTTCAGTAAGCGAACATCCACACAGAGGGAGACGACGGCCACACAGCCCCCTGTCTCTCCACACACGACAGCGGCACCACGCCCCAAACATTACGCTATGGAGCATGGGGCCGCTTTTTTTTCCATATACATCACCTCCTATCTTATGAAAAGAACTACCATACTATTACTCCTCCTCACCGCACTCTGTCAATCGCTCGGAGCTCAGGTTCAAGTACCTAAGCCTAGTGATGCGGACTTTGCTACGAGTAACGTACTCGCTGTCTACGATGGCGGATTGCGCATAGCTACTATCTGCCGTGAATATATCGTCGACAGCAACCTTAAGAAGGGCGTCGTCGCTGATGTTCTCTACCTAGCTAATGCAGACGGCTCCACCAACTATGCCTTCGGTTACGACCTTAAGGAGTCAACTCACTACAACTGGAATCTAGCAAAAAACAGCTGTGACCGTCTTTCTATAGATATGGAGTACGAGGGACTCTTTATCTCTCCGACCCTAACCGTTAGCTATGCTAAGCTTGCTAACGCTCGTACCGCTACACTTCAACCTCTGCTCCTCATCGATCAGCGAGGTAACGAGACAACAAGCTATGGCATCGTCAAGATTGGCGCACAGCTATGGATGCGAGAGAACCTCGCGACACTGCGCTGGCGTGACGGGTCGGCTATTACGACTGGACTTACCAAGCCACAGTGGCAGAGTACCAAAGAGGCTGCAGTATGTTATTACAACAACGACCTCAATTTACTCGCTTCACATGGTGCTCTCTACAACTTCTTTACCGTAATTGATCCTCGTGGACTAGCTCCCGAGGGGTGGACTGTACCTAGCGACGATGAGTGGCACTCGATGATACAGTACGTAGACCCCAAGGGCTTTGAGCCCAATCCTGACGACCTAAGTCGCGAGTCCGAACACGCAGGCTTACTACTCAAGAGTACTGAGGGGTGGAAGGTTGCCCCCGTACATGACGATGGCGCTGTCCTCAAGCAGGGCAATAACTTGACAGGCTTCAACGCACGCCCCATGGGTAGCACATCACAGTCTAAGTGGATGGACTACTCTGCTGAGGGGTTGCAAGCGTACTTCTGGACCTCATCAACTTATGAGAATAATGCACTCTTCAGACGATTCTATTGGGAACAAGATATTGCAAACAGATTTTTTGAGAGCAAGAACTACGGTTACTCTGTCCGTTGTGTCCAGCCTGCAACAAAAGTAGAGATCGTCCCCTCCGCTCCGCAAGTGATAACTGGCGTACAGCTAGAAAGCGGTATCAATGCTCAGACACCCTTTATGATTCGTGCCGTCAGCAAGAGCGGTGAGATCGTAGTCACAGACGCTTCTGGGGCCAAGCACCCCTTTACGGTGGACAAGAGCATCGACCAACTCATGGGAGGTGTCGGTACGCTCGTTTCCCTACCCGCCTCAGAGCACAATAGCAAGCTAACCATCTCTGGCGACCTCATCTACCTCGACCTCTCGGGACAGGAGGTCACATCGTGCCGCGTCGGAGAGGCGAACCTACTACGAGCGCTTATACTCAACAATAATAAGCTCACCCAGCTGACACTCCCCACGCTACCTGAACTGCGTCTGCTCTATGCGCACTCTAACCAGCTACAAAGTGTATCCCTAGGAGCGCAACCACAGCTCACCGAGTTGGTTCTTATGAGCAACCTACTCTCAAAGGTAGACTTGTCGCAGCTTCCAGCACTCAAGCATCTAGGCATAGCGATGAACCAGCTTACAGAGCTAGACCTAACGCACAACGTAGCTCTCCAAGGCCTCGACTGTCAAAAGAACAAGCTCACAGAGCTGCATATCGCGCTCCTCACACAGCTCAAAGAGCTACACTGCTCTAAGAACAAGATCGCGATGCTCCCCGTGGCGGATCTGACGCAGCTCGAGAAGCTATACTGTGCAGACAATAAGCTCAAGATGCTTGACATCTCTAAGCTCAATAATCTCACTGAGATAAACTGTAGCAGCAATGAGCTCTCCACCCTTGATCTCAAAGGCAAGAAGGGCCTCACGGAACTCTACGCCTTTACCAACCAGTTTTCTCAGCTAGACCTCAGCGAGGCAAAAGCTCTTGAGACGATCAGCATAGGAGACAATCAGCTATCACAGCTAGCTCTTACGGATATGAGGCAACTTGTTTCTCTCTCGGCTCCCTTTAACACACTCTCTCAGCTGACGCTCACCGACTGCCCCAATCTCGGAGCCGTCTCTGTCTTTGCTAATAGGCTAGCAAGCATCTCCCTAGCAAACTGTCCTAAGCTCACAATCCTAGAGATCAACAACAACCGCTTTACCGATCCACTACCCCTAGTGGAGAGTCTACCGACTCATCCTGACCTAAAGGACAATGCTGGTTACATCGTCTTCCTCAATAGTACTGAGTATGGCGACTTCCCCGAGGGCAATATCAAGAGCGATGCCTTCATCACCGCTGCCAATAAGAAGGGTTGGGTCGTACTCAATGGAGAGACACCGCTCATGACCCACATCTCCGAGGTCACCCCTGAAGCTACGGGGCAGATCATCCCGACAGACCACGAGGGGTGCTACGAGATCGTTGGGGCAAGCCCCGCTTTGTGGCAAGTCTACACAGCCGAGGGACTGCTCGTAGCGACCAGCCGTCAGGCGCACGCTGACAACGTCATCGACCTCTCTCAGCTACCGCACGGAGTCTACCTTGTACGGCTTATCACCCACGACGGCTCACAACAAAGCTACCGCATCGTCCGATAGTTTGGCATTAAGAAAAACCAAATAAACATTTATGACGCCAAGACATTCTCTACAGAGTCTGCTGACTCTATTCGGAGGTCTACTTTGCGGCTTGTGTTGTGTCACTCAGGGTGCCACAGCACAAGCCCCCACGACCCCACGCATCAACTGGACTGTAACCAATACAGCCAGCACCTCATCAGGTCTACCATCTGACGAGCTCGTATCCCTACGCTTCACCGCAGATGGTAAGCTGTGGGTGAGTACAAACATAGCTTTCGCCAGCTACGATGGAACCAATTGGCACACCTATGGTGCTGACGATGGACTTATGTGGGGTGAGGTACTGATGGGCAAGGTCTATATTGACCCACAGCAAAATGTATGGCTCACCTCTGACGAGCATGGGATGGCGCGAATAGACCCCTCAGGATCCGTGAAGCTCTATATGCCAAACGAAGATGTCAAGCAGGGGCTGGCCAGTGAACTAGTTCTAGACATCGTACAGGACAACAAGCAGGGATATTACATCTCCAATTGGGCACAAGGTGGCACGACACTCTCCCACCTCAGTGCTGAGGGCGTGTGGCAACATTATAACTTTAACATCGTGGGTAGCAACCCATTTGACAAGCTCCTCTGTCTTGCTTACGACAAGGAGCGAGGGGTACTCTACGGGGGGACACTCTTTTCAGGAGTTATGTACTTCGATGGGGTGCAGTTTGTACCGCTTACAGAGGAGTATCAGACGTCTGTCAGCGAACTAACGATCTCTGGCGACACCCTCTATGCTGCTACCGATCTAGGATTGATGCGAGTCAATCTAGTCAATAAAGCTTTCGTCTCGATGATGACCACGGCAGAAGGACTTGCCGATAACTTCTCCACCTCTGTTGCTGTAGACGCTCAAGGCGCTATATGGGTAGGCTCAGACGGTGCTGGAGTAACACGCATCTCACCTCTAGGGGAGACGACCATATACAACACCACCAATGGACTCTCTGCAAATGATATAAACTCCATCGCTTTCTCTCCACAGACAGGGCGTCCTTACCTTGCCACACGACACGGAGGTGTCTGCTATCAGACAGCCGAAGGCTCTTGGAAGTATATAGGCTCCAACGGCCTAGCTAGCAATAGTGTCAATGGGATGCTCTTCGATGGGACTAGTCAGTGGTATGCGACCTCTGCGGGTGTATCACACTTCGACGGGAAGATATGGCACAACCACAAGCTCCAGAGAGAAGACAATAAGGGATTCGCAAAGGAGTACATCTCCCGCATACTGATGGACAGTCGCCCCGACAAAAAGAACGTATGGGCCTCTGGTTATGGTGGCGTAGCGCAGTATAATATGGAGCAGCAGGAGTGGCGCATCTATCCCTATACGACCACTATAGAGAAGGAGGGCGAAGCTCCTACGACTCACTATCCGCAGATTGCGCTGATGCAGACCACCAATGGCGACTTTTGGGTCACAACCTTTGGTGAGCGACTAGGCTTCGGCACTTTCAAGCCTGAGGACGGCAGCTTCTCCTTCTATAATGACAAAGACATCTCCGTTTTGCCTGATGGTTGTAACTCATTCTTTACCGCAGTCGAAGCGCCCGATGAGTCTATATGGTTCTGCTCTGTCGATGGCGTACTCATACGAGACAAGAAAGGCGAGTACCGTATGGAGCGCTTCCCCATAGAGATCCAAGTAACCGACCCCAACACGGGCAAACCCGTCACAGGCTACGACAATAATGTTCGTAATGTCACCTTTGCTGCTGATGGCAAGGTGTGGATTAGCAAGCTCAGCGGGATCATCATCTACGATCCCAAGAGTGGAGACAAGGTCACTGAGACAGGTCCTGCTGACGACCCGATGGCTATCGTCACGAAGATTGTCTTCGACAAGGAGGGCAATGCCTTCATCGGGACACTCCTCGATGGACTCTTCGTCCGCACCAAAGAGGGTCTCTACCGCCACCTCGATGAGTCGTATGGCTTGGGACTGAAGCAGCAGATCTTCGACCTCTATATGAGAGAGGACAAACTATATGTCTGCACGGATCTCGGAGTCTTTGAGACCACTCAATATGCCGAAATCATCGAGCAGATAAGAGCTAACGAACCTATCGTGTCAGGGATAGCTCCTCTCTTCAAGCTCTACCCCAATCCCACCACAGACTACGTTATCTTACCTTCCGAGGCTTTGGCATATCGACTGATAGACATGCAGGGCGCACTCATCCTCACAGGTTCCGACAGCAAGCTACACCAGGTCAATCTGCAGGGAGTACCCGCAGGGCGCTACATACTGAGCTACCTCGTGGGCGAGCAGTGGATTAACGAGCAGCTAATAGTCAAGTAGTCTACACCCCTAAATACAGCTGCCTTACGAAAACAACAGACAGCTCCACGACAGAGGGCTCGATCGCTAAGGAGATGCGGTCGAGCCCTCTGCTTTTTGTGCCAAACTATGGAGGTAAGCGCAATCTCTACCGAGGAAATCGGAAATATCCACGTGAGGACGAAAGATTATCCACGTGGGCGAGAAATGAAACTTCGGAGGAGTCAAATGAAACTTCGGAGGAATCAAATGAAACTTCGGAGGAATTTTTTCGTGCCTACGTGGAGAATATAAATTGTCCACGTGGCGGGTTGACATTTTCCACGTGGCTATCG
>NZ_CAMYEZ010000086.1 GCF_947254915.1 uncultured Porphyromonas sp.
CTAGGGATCGTTTCGTCCCGCCCTTGGGATTTGTTCCTCCCACCCTTGGGATTTGTTCGTCCCGATAGTTTGCGCCCCTATTCATGGCGCATAGCTTGCGACTTTTGTCTACCTTTGTAAGCGATGAGATCACTTTACCACATCGTCTTACTGCTCTGCCTCCTACTACAGGGTAGCGTGCTGGCTCTACACAGTCAGACGACCGACACGACGGCTGTCGCGACACCCCGCCGCGTGGCGCTCACAGGTTACGTCTTAGATCGTGACCGTGAGCCGATCGAGTTTGCCTCGGTACGTGTCGAGGGGACGAGCATCGGCACCTGGAGCGACCTGACGGGTGCTTACCGCTTGGAGCTGACCCCGACGACCGACAGCGTGGTGGTCACCTACAGCTCTATCGGTTATCAGACGGTGCGCCAAGTGTACCCGCAGGGTATCTCACGAGACATGCACTTTAACCCGATGCTGGGTGAGAGTGCTACCGCTTTGGCTACCGTGACAGTGCGGGGCGAAGCGCGTCCGCCCAGTATGGAGCGGATCACGACACAGACGCTCGCCATGGAGGCTTCGCCGACACGTAGCATCGAGTCGATGGTGGCGACCTATGCGGGGGTCACACAGCACAACGAGCTGAGCACTCAGTACAATGTGCGTGGGGGGAGCTTCGATGAGAACCTCGTCTACGTCAACGGTATCGAAGTGTACCGTCCGCTATTGGTGCGCTCAGCCGAGCAGGAGGGTTTGAGCTTTGTCAATACCGATCTGGTGGAGCGGGTTTACTTTTCGGCGGGAGCCTTCGATGCGCACTATGGCGACCGGCTCTCCTCAGTACTAGACATACAGTACAAGCGCCCCACTAAGCTGGAGGGTGCTGTCACCCTCGGATTGATGAATAATAGTCTCTACGTGGGGGGCAAGCATGGGCGCTTCACCCATGTCACAGGCATTCGCATGCGCACCACGCAGCAGATGCTCTCGAAGATGGAGACCCGCGGGGAGTACAACCCTTTCTATGCGGATGCGCAGACCTATCTGACCTACACCTTTAATGATCGCTGGCGCATCGAGGGCATCGGCTACTACTCCTGGACGCAGTACCGCTTTCGTCCGCAGCAGCGTGAGACGACTGTCGGCTCCCTGCAAAATGCGAAGCACTTTACCGTCTACTTCGACGGACAGGAGCGGGATCGCTTCTCCACCCTCTTTGGAGCCTTGACGCTACACTGGCGTCCCAGCAGTCGAGGCGCGCACAGGCTAGATCTGAGCCTCTACAACAGCCACGAGCGGGAGAGCTACGACATTACGGGCGCTTACTATCTGCAGAAGGAGGCTGACCCGACGACTGGAGGCGAGGAGCAGGAACTCCTCGCCACGGGTGTCAACCATGAGCATGCCCGCAACCTACTCCGCTACTCGGTCGCGGCACTCGCTTATAGTGGCAATCAGCGTCTCAGCGAGACGCATCGCCTCATGTGGGGTGCGGAGCTACGTGGCGAGCAGATAGCGGACTACATCTCTGAGTGGGTCAAGCTCGACTCGGCTGGCTATAACCTGCCGCGCGACCCCGATCTGATCAAGATGCAGAGCAATCTCTACTCCAACGTCTCGCTACGCTCGGCACGTGCCTCGCTCTACCTGCAAGATGAGATGCAGTGGCAAACGCCCTCGGGAAGCTATCACCTGACGGCTGGCGTGCGGGGAAGCTTCTGGTCGTTCAATAAGAAGGCGGACTTCTCGCCTCGTCTAGTTGCTTCGTGGCGACCGAAGGAGCTGTCCGACCTCTTGGTGAGAGCAGCTGGAGGACTTTACTACCAGAGCCCCTTTTACAAGGAGATACGTATCATCGAGGCTGACGCTATGGGCAATCAGTCGGTACTGCTCAATGATCAGGTGCGTTCGCAAGGATCCGCACAAGCCTTGGTCGGTGTGGACTACAACTTCCTCGTGGGGGGACGCAAGTTTCGCCTCACCGCCGAGGGCTACTACAAGCATCTCTTTCGCATCAATCCCTACTATGTGGACAATGTCAAGCAGCGTTACCTAGGTCAGAACCTGGGCACCGGCTACATCGTGGGGCTAGATGTCAAGCTCTTTGGAGAGTTTGTTCCCGACGTCGACTCGTGGCTTACCGCCTCGCTGATGCGTGGCCGGCAGACCATCGAGGGGTATGGCGAGATGCCACTACCACACGTGCCGGACTACAACTTGTCACTCTTCTTCCAGGACTATTTCCCCGGCTACAAGCGTATCACGCTCAGCTTGCGCGGCGTGCTAACGGGAGGACTTCCTCAGCTCAATGCTGCCGAGGGCTTTGGTCGTCCGCTCTTCCGTGGCAAGCCTTACAAGCGTGTCGACATCGGTATGCAGTACACGCTGTGGGATCGTGCTGAGGCAAAGCCCGGTGCGTGGCGCTGGCTACAAGCACTTAGCAAGGTCTCGATCGGGGTGAATGTCTTCAACCTCTTTGACATGACCAACATCGGCTCTTACTACTGGCTCTCGGACGCTTACCGCAACCAGTACGCCGTGCCCAACTACCTGACGGGACGCCAGTACGACGCCTCGCTCATCGTCCGCTTCTGATTCGCTGAGGAATAACGTAACAAGTAGCCCGTTGTAGGGACGCACGGTCGTGCGTCCGTTGTATCAAAGCAAAACAAGTATTGACACCGTAACCTTTAACGAGGACGGACGCACGACCGTGCGCCCCTACACAGGGTTACTCGTCTCGTATATTTCCCGCTTGGACTTGGTGGCACTTTGACATAATGTCGCAAGGGATAGTTTTGTGGCACAATGTTTGATACCTATGTGATGTAAGCGTCTGACCTACGGATGAACCAGGTCAGCCGACAGAGACATTAACAAATAAGAAATCAACAAACAACACAATACTATGGGTAAGATAATTGGTATAGACTTAGGAACTACAAATTCATGTGTAGCAGTCATGGAGGGTGGCGAGAGCAAGGTCATCCCCAACAGCGAGGGACGTATGACGACTCCCTCAGTAGTAGCATTCGTAGAGGGCGGTGAGCGCAAGGTGGGTGACCCCGCTAAGCGTCAGGCTATCACGAACCCAACGAACACGATCTACTCGATCAAGCGCTTCATGGGTGAGACCTATGAGCAGATAGAGAAGGAGGCTGAGCGCGTCCCCTTTAAGGTGGTCAAGGGTGATAACGACACCCCACGTGTAGACATCGACGGACGTCTCTACACGCCACAGGAGATCTCGGCGATGATCCTTCAGAAGATGAAGAAGACGGCTGAGGACTACCTCGGCACAGAGGTCACCGATGCCGTGATCACGGTGCCCGCATACTTCAACGACTCACAGCGTCAGGCGACTAAGGAGGCTGGCGAGATCGCTGGACTCAAGGTGCGTCGTATCGTCAACGAGCCTACGGCTGCTTCGCTAGCTTACGGCCTTGACAAGAAGGGCTCCGATATGAAGATTGCAGTCTTTGACCTCGGTGGTGGTACGTTTGATATCTCTATCCTAGAGCTAGGTGATGGGGTCTTTGAGGTGAAGTCCACAAATGGTGATACGCACCTAGGTGGTGATGACTTTGACCATGTGATCATTGACTGGCTCGCTGAGGAGTTTATGAAGGACGAGGGTATCGATCCCCGCAAGGACAATATGGCACTCCAGCGTCTCAAGGATGCTGCTGAGCGTGCTAAGATAGAGCTCTCAAGCTCGACCTCGACGGAGATCAACCTACCTTACCTGATCCCTGTAGATGGTATCGCTAAGCACCTCGTTCGTACGCTGACACGTGCTAAGTTTGAGCAGCTAGCTGACAAGCTGATCCACGCTTGTGTAGCTCCTTGTGAGCAGGCACTCAAGGATGCAGGTCTCACGGCGAGCGACATCAATGAGGTGATCCTCGTAGGTGGCTCGACACGTATCCCCGCGATCCAGGAGATCGTCAAGAAAATCTTTAACCAAGAGCCTTCTAAGGGTGTGAACCCCGACGAGGTAGTCGCCTGCGGTGCTGCTATCCAGGGTGCTGTCCTGACGGGTGAGGTAAAGGATGTCCTACTCCTTGATGTAACTCCGCTATCTCTCGGTCTAGAGACGATGGGTGGCGTGATGACTCGCCTGATCGATGCAAACACGACGATCCCGACGAAGAAGAGTCAGATCTTTACCACAGCTGTGGACAACCAGCCTTCTGTAGAGATTCATGTCCTACAGGGTGAGCGTTCGCTAGCGAAGGATAATAAGAGTATCGGTCGCTTTACCCTAGATGGTATCGCACCAGCACCTCGCCAGACACCTCAGATTGAGGTTACCTTTGACATTGATGCGAATGGTATCCTCAACGTCACGGCTGTCGACAAGGCTACGGGCAAGCAGCAGAACATCCGCATCGAGGCTTCGAGCGGTCTGAGCGATGACGAGATCAAGCGTATGAAGCAGGAGGCTGAGGCAAATGCTAAGGCTGACGAAGAGGCTAAGGCTCGTATCGACAAGCTCAACCAAGCAGACAGCATGATCTTCTCTACGGAGAAGCAGCTCAAGGAGCTGGGCGACAAGATCCCTGCTGACAAGAAGGCACCAATCGAGGCGGCTCTGGAGAATCTGCGCAAGGCGCACAAGGCGGAGGATATCCCCGCTATCGACAAGGCTATGGAGGAGTTGAACACGGCCTTCCACGCAGCCACCGAGCAGATGTACAATCAGGCCAATGCACAGCAGCAGGCTGGTCCTCAGCCAGGAGCTAACGCACAGCCTAATGACAATGCCTCTGCAAAGGGCAACGACTCGGGCGATGTAGCTGACGCAGACTTTGAGGAGATCAAGTAATCTCCGAGAGAGGTCACACATACAATATAGTAGCGGGTGGGTCAACGATGGTTGGCTCACCCGCTTGCTTTGTTAGAGGCTATAGACTAGAAGTTAGAGGAAAGAGTAGACTAAGTGTCTGATCCAGTTATTGAACTATCCGGAATTTCCGAATAGTTCCCTCTACGCCCCCTCTCTAATCTCTAACTTCTGATCTCTAACCTCTATTTTCGTACCTTTGGGGCGATGAATCTTCACAGCAAAAAGCTTCTACGCGATGACGAGGCACGATGACATAGCAGAGTACTTCAAGCAAAAGGGAGTACGGGGCACGGCAAACCGCATCTTGGTGCTACGCGCCTTGATGGCCGCGACGCAACCGATGAATCTCAACGAACTGGAGATGACACTCTACCCGATGGATAAGTCAAGCATCTCACGGGTGCTGACACTCTTTCTGGCGCACGACATCGTCCACGCCTTTGAGGACGGGCGAGGCGTGTGCAACTATGAGCTCTGCGCCAGCGATGGCGTCTGTCTCGGCGAGGATGAGCACATACACTTTTACTGCGAGCGGTGCCAGCACTCCTACTGTATGGAGATGCTCCAGGTACCTCCGCTACGTCTGCCCAAAGGGTACAGCGCCCACGCCATATCCTTCGTCATCAAGGGCATCTGCCCCAACTGTCAAAACAAACGCTCATAGGGCACCCCCCTAATCTCTGCCTTCTAACCCCTAATCTCTAAATTCGTACCTTTGCAACCTAGTGTCCAGGCTCATCGGAGGTTCGTCATACAGGCTCCGAGATGAATCGTGACGCTAAGGGACGATAAACATACATTATAGAGTCAGGTGAGCTACAGCTGAAGACGCTTAAACCAACTCTCAGAGAAGAACGACTATGGAAAACGATCTTCACGGTAATAGTCTGAAGGCTGTCGGGACCTTTCTCTCAGCCTATGCGACCCATATGATGGGCTGTGGCGTGCACACCTCTCGTGTCGTGCGCTGTACGCAGCGCATAGGCGAGCGCTACGGCTATACCGTCGTGACGATGATGGTGCAGAAAGGCGTACTGATCAAGCTGTACGACCCTAAGAGCAATACACACTTTGCCATTGAAGATGCGATTCCCCCGCTACCCATTAGCTTCGAGCACAATGCCCGCTTGAGCGCCTTGAGCTGGGAGGTGGTCGACGAGCAACTATCCCTAGAGGAGGTACGTGAGCGGTATGAGCAGATACTAGCTGCGCCACGTACACATCCGCTATTTGTATTGATCTTGGTGGGGCTAGCGAATGCTTCGTTTTGCCGACTCTTCGGAGGTGATCTACCAGCTATGGGGATCGTCTTTTGGGCTACCGTCGTGGGGTTCATCTGCAAGCAGAAGTTGATCCAGGAGCATGTCAACCACTACATAGCCTTCATGGTGTCAGCCTTTGTAGCGTCGCTCTGCACGAGCATCTCGCTAATCTTCAATACGGACAGTGAGATCGCTCTGACGACAAGTGTGCTCTATCTAGTGCCTGGCGTGCCGCTCATCAATGGTGTGATAGACATCGTGGAGGGGTACATACAGACAGGCTTCTCCAGGCTTGTGGAGGCTTTCCTGCTGATAGGCTGTATCGGGTGGGGCTTTTCGATCACGCTCTTTATCTTTAGGAGTAGCTTGCTATGATGCTGATTGTAGATATCCTACTAGATGGGCTCTTTGCAGCGATGGCTGCGATGGGCTTTGGTGCTATCTCCGACCCTCCGCTGAGGGCTTATCGCAGTATCGCTATACTAGCTGCCGTGGGGCATGCGCTACGCTTCGTCTTGATGACGGTGTGTGGCATCAATATCGCCATTGGATCGCTCTGCGCTTCGCTGACGATAGGCTTCGGGGCGCTCTGGCTGGGGAAGCGTATACAGACACCTATCACCGTCCTCTCGATACCAGCGCTCCTGCCGATGATCCCAGGGAAATATGCGTACAATATGTTCTTCGCGCAGATCATGTTTCTCCAAAACCTAGACAGCATGGAGGGACAGCAGAAGTATATGGAGATGTTTTTCTTCAATAGTATCGTAGCCATCACAGTCATCTTCGTCCTAGCTGCGGGGGCTACACTCCCTATCCTACTCTTCCCTAAGCGCACCTTCTCTCTAACTCGTAAGAAACAATAGGCTCTGAGCTCTACTATGAATACCTTTTGGAATACAATCGCCCAGTACAATGCGGCGACCTGGCCGATACAGATACTCCTAGTCATCGCTGCCGTTGTGGTTCTGTACCTCCTGGTCAAGCGTCCCTCACGTAGCAGTACGATCATTGCCAAGTCCTATCTGATACTCCTATATGTATGGATCGCTGTGGCATACTATGCCATCTACTGTGCAGAGCGTAGCTACTCCATCCTACTCAGCATATACTGGGGCATACTAGCTCTGGCGTGGATTAAGGATCTCCTGGAGGACGACACGCAGTTTGCCCTCAGAGACAAGTTCAAGCCCTTTGGCATCTTCGTACTCCTGCTCCCGCTGATGTATCCTCTAGCGTCCATCACGAGGGGGCTCTCCTTCCCCTACATCACCACGCCAGTGATGCCCTGCACGGTAGCTATCTACACGATCGGACTGCTCCTCCTCTTCACGAGTCGAGTCAATATCTTTATCGTCCTACTCCTCCTCAACTGGGCTATGGTGGGCGTGACGAAGACTTGGTTCTTCGGGATCCCCGAGGACTTCATCCTAGTGCTCACGGCGATACCTGCGCTGTACATCTTCTTCCGCGAGTACTTCGCCCTAGATCTGCATCAAGACTCAAAGCCGCAGGCGAAGTACATCAATGCGCTTCTGATCCTCGTCTGCATCGGGGTCTGCATAGCGCTCTGCTGGGCGCTCTTTGCCCAGATATCTAGAGATATGTAGGCTACACCACACGACACGAGCAAGCCCCATCTAAGTCTCTACGGAGGAATCGCCAAGTTCTTCCGTAGAGACTTTTCATTTTCCAGCGAGGTGTGGACAAATTCTTCGGAACTTCGAAATCTTTCTTCCGAACTTTCATTTCATTCTTCCGAAGTTTTATTTGCCAGTTCCGTGGAGAAACTTCGTTTCCTCGTGAGCTATTGGGAGATTCCTCGGTAGAAATCCCAATCGGCCGAGATCTCGGAGTCATCAGATGGACCCCGTAGCGCAGGGTTTCCGTTTTTTTATTACTTTTGCTGTGTCCTCCCCCCCTGAGGGCAGGGGACTATATTTGATACATCAAGCATCTACAAACAAACACTCTATAGCTATGACACAGCACAACATTGATCTCTCACAGTATGGCATCAAGGCGCCAGCTGAGATCATCTACAATCCCTCGTACGATCAACTATACGAGGCTGAGCTACAGCCAGACCTGACGGGCTATGACCGCGGACAGCTCACCGAGCTGGGTGCTGTCAACGTGATGACAGGTGTCTACACGGGTCGCTCACCAAAGGACAAATTCTTCGTCCTCGATGACACCACCCGCGACACCATCTGGTGGACCACCCCCGAGTACCCCAACGACAACAAGCCTACCAGTCAGGAGACCTGGCGGGAGCTTAAGCGGATTGCCACCGAGGAGCTCTCGGGCAAGAAGCTCTACGTCGTCGATGCCTTCTGCGGTGCTAACCCAGACACGCGCCTCAAGATCCGTTTTATCATGGAGGTCGCTTGGCAGGCTCACTTCGTCACCAATATGTTTATCCGCCCATCCAAGGAGGAGCTGGCAAACTTTGGCAAGCCCGACTTTGTCGTTATGAACGCTTCGAAGGCTAAGGTGACCAACTACAAGGAGCTGGGACTGAACTCCGAGACGGCTGTTGTCTTTAACCTAACCGAGAAGGTGCAGCTCATCCTCAACACTTGGTACGGAGGCGAGATGAAGAAGGGTATGTTCTCCTATATGAACTACCTCAACCCGCTCCGTGGCAATGCCTCAATGCACTGCTCGGCCAATACGAATCAGGACGAGACGGAGACCGCTATCTTCTTCGGTCTCTCGGGCACGGGCAAGACGACCCTCAGCACCGACCCCAAGCGCAAGCTGATCGGCGACGACGAGCATGGCTGGGATGACAACGGTATCTTTAACTACGAGGGCGGCTGCTACGCTAAGGTGATCAACCTGAGCAAGGAGTCGGAGCCTGACATCTACAACGCCATCCGCCGTGATGCACTCCTAGAGAATGTGACGGTCGATGCCAACGGTAAGATAGACTTCTCCGACAAGTCTGTCACGGAGAATACACGTGTCTCCTACCCTATCTACCACATCGAAAACATCGTCAAGCCAGTCTCTAAGGCGGGCCATGCGAACAAGGTGATCTTCCTCTCGGCAGACGCTTTCGGTGTCCTACCTCCTGTCTCGATCCTTGATCCTGAGCAGACGCAGTACTACTTCCTCTCAGGCTTTACGGCCAAGCTTGCTGGTACCGAGCGTGGCGTCACGGAGCCTACACCGACCTTCTCGGCATGCTTTGGCGCAGCCTTCCTCTCGCTCCACCCGACCAAGTACGGTCAGGAGCTGGTCAAGCGTATGAAGGCTGTCGGAGCTAAGGCTTACCTAGTCAATACGGGCTGGAATGGCACGGGCAAGCGTATCTCAATCAAGGATACCCGTGGCATCATCGACGCAATCCTCGACGGCTCCATCGACAAGGCTCCGACGAAGAAGCTACCCTACTTCAACTTCGCCATCCCAACGGAGCTACCAGGCGTAGACCCCGCTATCCTCGATCCACGAGACACCTATGCTGATCCCGCTGAGTGGGAGACGAAGGCTCAGGATCTGGCTAAGCGCTTTGTCAAGAACTTCGAGAAGTTTGCCACCAACGAGCATGGCAAGAAGCTCCAGGACGCAGGTCCTAAGCTCTAATGGAGCTAACTCATAACTGATAACAAGCAGAGGTTCCACTCTCCCGTGAGTGAGACCTCTGCTTTTCTCTTTTCGTCATCGTACGACGGGTGTGCTCTTGTAACTTTGAAGTTAAGTGTGTATATTTGCGAAATGAAGGGGTGCAGGTGCGATACGGATGTTTTCGCAGGTAACCCACATTAGGCAGAAGACTATTCATTCACTACACATTTGAACTATGATAATAGGCGTACC
>NZ_CAMYEZ010000087.1 GCF_947254915.1 uncultured Porphyromonas sp.
GCTCCGCTACTGGAGCGCTACTGGATCATGCAGAGCGGGCTTGCCTATCAGGGTCGCTCGAAGATGATGATCATCCCTAAGCTGGGCACATTCTTTATCTATGGCTTCCTCGTCGTCTCTCTACCTTTGGAGTACGGTACGGTGATAGATAGGAACTACTGTGGTCGCTGTCGGAGATGTATCGACCATTGTCCTGGAGGAGCTTTGCAGGCTGACGGCACCTTCCGAGCGGATCGTTGTCTGAGCTACCTGACGATCGAGCATCGGGGCGCTTGGACGGAGGGCGTCGCTGAGCGGCTAGGCAATAGACTCTTCGGCTGTGACGTCTGTCAGACTGTTTGTCCGCACAATGCACACTGTACACCGCACGACGAACCAGACTTTATGATCCGCCCCGCCATTGCCCAGCTGACTTATGACCAGTTGGCAAACTTTACCCCTGAACTCTACGAAACACTAACGATAGGCTCCTCAATGCGACGATGCGCCTACGAAGACTTCCTCCGCAACGCCGAGGCGATCCTAACCAATCACACGACTACCCTATGACTAGACACTATAATATAGCAGACCTACGAGGACGCTTCATGCGCCGACTGAAAGATTATGGTCTCCCCCTCTCCATACTGACCGGCATCGTGGGCTATCGCCCGCTCTCCACGCTGAGCCCCGCCATACCTTACATGCTGATGCTGATGCTCTTCTTTAGCTTTCTCAAGCTTACGCCTAGAGATCTGCGCATACGCCCCGTTCACTTCCTCTTGCAGTTCATACAGATCGTACTAGCTGTGGGGGGCTACCTGCTGGTGCGCTACTCAGGCATCTCCGAGAGCACGCTCCTCGCTGAGGGACTGATGATCTGCTTCTTCTGTCCTGCAGCCTCCGCATCGCCCGTAGTCATCGGCTTCCTCGGGGGCAATGTTGCCCTCGGCACCACCTATGTCCTGCTGACCAGTGTGGGAGTCATCGCCTTGGCGCCACTCCTGCTTGGCTTCTTCGGCAGTGGTGCGATGGACTACGGAGCCACTTTTGTGCAAATCTTCTACCGTGTGCTACCAGTCATCACGCTACCCCTGCTCCTCGCCTGGGCCGTCCGCTATGGGGCTAAACCCGTCTATCGTGTGCTCTCGAAGATCCCCTCGGCCAGCTTCTGGGTCTGGCTCCTTAGCCTCTCGCTCATCATGGCCAATACGGTATACTTCATCGCTGAGGAGCCACGAGAGATGATTCCGACGATGATACTCCTTGGTGTGATGGGGCTAATAGCCTGCATCGTTCAGTTTGTCCTCGGCAAGTGGCTCAGCAAGCGAATCCTCGGCGAGAGCATCACGCTCGGGCAGAGCTTGGGACAAAAGAACTCGACCATCGCCATCTGGCTGGCGCAGAGCTACCTCAACCCGCTCTCCTCCGTCGCTATGGCAGCCTACTCTATCTGGCAAAACCTTCTCAACGCTTACCAGATACACCAAGCGACGAAGCGCTCGGGCAAAAAGCAATCGTAAAGATGAGCGCTAGGGCGGACGCATTATAGCAGACGAAAGCATCTACATCTCTATGACAGAAAACGGGAAATTCATCCGTAGATATTCTAGATTATCCAGCGAGGAAACGAAAAATTCTTCGGAACTTTCATTTCATTCTTCCGAAGTTCCGTTTCATTCTTCCGAACTTTTATTTCGCCCCTCCGTGGAGAATTTTCGTTTTCTCGTGAGCTATTCGGAAATTCCTCGGAAGATATCGGACTTAGCGAAGATGTATGAGTATCGATAGCGCTATGAAGCCAGGCTCAAGCCACATTTCCTAGAGTTGTTGTCAAGCGTAGTTTGTGGAGTAGCAAGATATAATGCGTCAGTCCTGTCGGTATCGCTTATTTTGTTACCTTTGTCCTCAGAGTAACAAAGGTGCCGTGTACCACGTTGCGACACAACAAAACGTGCCTCTCCATTGGAAGACGCATCAAACCATAAAGAGAATAAGCTATGATGAACAAAGCTGACTACCAAAAGCTCGCCCCCTCCACACTATGGGGCTATTTCTATGATCTCACACAGATACCCCGCCCCACAGGACACTGTCAGGCTGTGCGGGAGTATGTCGTTGCTGAGGGCAAGCGACTAGGACTAGAGACCCATGTAGATGAGGTGGGCAACGTATTGATCCGCAAGCCAGCCACACCAGGACTAGAGGATCGTCCCGTAGCTACACTGCAGGGACACCTAGACATGGTGCCGCAGAAGAACTCTGACAAGGTGCACAACTTCGAGACCGACCCTATCCAAACGATGCGAGAGGGCGACTGGATCACGGCCGATGGCACGACACTCGGTGCGGACAACGGTATGGGCGTTGCATTCTCTCTAGCGATCCTCGCTGATGATACGCTCAAGCATAGTCCCCTCGAGGCGCTCTTTACCATTGATGAGGAGGTCGGTATGGACGGTGCTAATGGGCTTAAGCCAGGCTTTAGCAAGGGCGACATACTCCTTAATATAGACTCCGAGGTGGAGGGCGACCTCTTCGTCGGTTGTGCTGGAGGTGTTGATGTCAACGTCTCTCTAGAGTACCAAGACAACCACGAGCCTGACGCAGACGAGATAGGCGTGCGCCTTACGATCAAGGGACTCAAGGGCGGGCACAGCGGTGTGGACATACACCTCGGTCGTGCCAATGCCAACAAGCTCATGGCGCGTCTCCTCAAGGAGGCTGTCTCGCAGTGTGGCGCCCTAGTCGCTGAGATCGATGGCGGTAATATGCGCAATGCGATACCTCGTGAGGCGGTCGCTCTGCTCTCTATCAAGGAGGACGACACTGAGGCGCTTTGGGAGCTAGTATCCGACTACGAGGAACTATTCAACAAGGAATTCGCAGGAATTGAGAATCACATCACCGTCTCTCTAGAGCGCTGTGACCGTCCTAAGACGATCCTGCCCGACGAAATACAGGACGCGCTGATCCATGCACTGAATGCTTGTCAGAATGGTGTCATCTCAATGCTCTCTGAGTTCCCCGACACAGTAGAGGCTTCGTCGAACCTAGCTCAGGTACAGGCTGGCGAAGGCCATATCTCCGTCCGCTTCCTCGTTCGCTCCTCGAGTGACTCACGCAAGATGTGGGTTGCCTCTAGCATCGAGAGTTGCTTCCTACTGATGGACGCTCGCGTTGAGTTTGACGCGTCCTATACCGGTTGGCAACCCAATGCCGAGTCTCACATTATGCAAGTAATGTGTCAGGCCGCCAAGGAAATCTACGGCAAGGAGCCCGCTGTCAAGGTAATGCACGCAGGTCTCGAGTGCGGGATCATACAGGGTGTCATGCCCGATATGGATATGATCTCCTTCGGACCTGAGATCCAGCACCCACACTCACCCGATGAGCGTGTGAGCATCCCCTCTGTGGAGCGCAGCTATCGCATGCTCGTCCGTGCTTTGGAACTAATCTAATCGATAAGAACATATGAAAAAAGCTTTTGTATTCCCAGGTCAAGGCGCTCAGTTCGTCGGTATGGGTCAAGAGATCTATACGAAGAGCGAAGCCGTACGCAAGCTCTTTGCCGAGGCAAACGAAGTGCTAGGCTTTGACCTAACCAAGACCATGTTTGAGGGTACTGAAGAAGACCTCAAGCAGACGAAGGTAACGCAGCCCGCTGTCTTCCTCCACTCTGTGGCTATGACGGTGGCGCTCGGAGATGCCTTTGCACCAGATATGGTTGCGGGTCACTCGCTGGGCGAGTTCTCGGCACTGGTTGCGAGTCGCGCCTTGCCTTTTGCCGATGCACTGCGACTTGTCTCGGAGCGTGCGCTGGCTATGCAGGCAGCTTGCGAGGCACACCCCTCGACGATGGCTGCGATCATCGGACTGCCTGACGAAAAGATTGAGGAGATCTGCCGTGGCATCTCTGATCAGGTGGTGGTTCCTGCGAATTATAACTGCTCGGGTCAGGTAGTCATCTCTGGCACTATGGAGGGTATCGCTGAGGCTTGCGAGCAGCTCAAGGCTGCGGGGGCTAAGCGTGCGCTACCGCTCAAGGTGGGCGGAGCCTTTCACTCACCGCTCATGCAGCCCGCCAAGGAGCGTCTGCAGCGTGCTATTGAGGCGACGACCTTTGCCACACCTATCTGCCCGATCTATCAGAATGTAGACGCTCGTCCTCACACCGATGTGGAGGAGATCAAGGCCAATCTGATCGCTCAGCTCACGGCTCCCGTACGCTGGACGAAGAGTGTCGAGGCGATGGTCGCCGATGGCGCTACACACTTCGTAGAGCTAGGACCAGGCAAAGTCTTAGCAGGTCTTATCGGTCGTATCGCCAGCGGTGTGACCTGTGAGAGCTTGGCAACGATCTAATGAATCTTTGCAAGAACTAAGGAGAGGACAAGTTCGGCTAGTCATCTAGTTGAGCTTGTCCTCTAGTTTATTCAGACATCTAAGTAGATAGTATTATGAGCGATAAGGAGTTACTAATCCCCTACACACGGCTACCCCGCTCGGAGTGGCCTGAGGTTTACAGACGTCTTGAGGAGGCCGCCGTAGAGGCTACACGCCGATCGTATGCCCCGTACAGTCACTTTAACGTAGGGGCTGCAGCACTACTGGAGGATGGCGAGATCGTGCTGGGGTGCAATCAGGAGAACGCCTCCTTCTCGCCCACGCTCTGTGCCGAGCGAACGGCCCTCTACGCCATCGGAGCGCACCACCCAGGAGCTGTCGTGGAGCGGCTCATGATCGTCGCCGAGACAGAGGGCAAGCGTGTTGAGGCAATCTCCCCTTGTGGCGTATGCCGACAGGTGATGATGGAGACGGCCAAGCGACAGGGCAAGCCCTTTGAAGTCATCCTCTGCGGGTCTGACGAAGCTATCGTTATCAGCGACTGTCGACTCCTCTTGCCCTTTGCCTTTGACGGTTCAGATATTCCTTCGTAGCGCTGGGCTCACCCACCATTTGTAGAGACCTATTTCCCATTAGTATATGGCTTATCGCATCATTACGATCAGTAGACAGTATGGCTGTGGCGCTCGCACCATAGGGCGTCAGCTCTCGGAGCAGCTCGGCTTGACCTATTACGACAAGGAGCTCATCCGCATGATCGCCGAGGAGAGTGGCTACGCAGCCGACTATGTCGAGGAGCAGAGCGAGTACGCCTCGACGTCGGGACTGGACTTCATGCCGATGTCGCACGGAGCGCTCTTCTCCGTACCCATGACGGGGCTCGTCGAGACACCCTCGGTGACCCGCTATCTCAACGACTTCATCCTCAAGATAGCCGAGGAAAAACCTTGCGTCATCATCGGGCGCAGTGCCGACTACATCTTACGAGACCGAGACGACGTGCTCAACGTATTCCTCTATGCCGATGTCGAGGCGCGTGTCAAGACGCTCCTACAGCGAGGTGATGAGGCGACTGAAGACGAAGCGCGCAAGCGCATTGAGCAGTCCGACCGAGCCCGCCGCAAGAACTATAAGCAGATGACCAATAGGGAGTGGGGCGAGTCGACCAACTACCACCTCTGCCTCAATACGGGAGCCTTTGGTGCGCCCTGTTGTACCGACATCATTGCGCACGCTTACCAGCTTCCCTGCGGTGGTGTAACCATTGGCAAAAAGTAACCCACTATGCGACTGACGGACAATTGGTTCAACGGCTTGGCCGAGAGCGAAGCTGGCCAGACGGCTCACCTGCATGTGCGTGATGAGCTGGAGGAGTTTCGCACTACGGGCAAGTACCGCTTTGTGATCGAGATCGCTTATCCCTTTGACGGCGAAGGCATAGAGCCCTCAGATACGGACAGTGCGCAGATAGAGGCGGTGGACGAACTGCTACAGACCGCCATGGAGCGGGACAAGATGGCGATCCTAGCAGCCTCTATCCTAGAGCTAGGGCGCAAAGTGTGGCTCTATGTAAGCCGTACGTACGACCCCTTCTTCGATCGTCTCGAGGAGGTGCTGGCGGAGCTGCCCCTCTTGCCACTACAGTTTGAAGTAGTCCAAGACTCCGACTGGAGCTACTACCAGGAGCTACTGGACAAGCTACAGCCGTAGCCTAACAAACCACCCATCATCGTCATCCGATAAACGGTTCCTCCGCTGGAACTGAAAAGTTCCACCCTTGGAACCGAAAGGTTCTAGGGGAACTATTTTTGGAACTCGTATCTACTAGTACGTCTACACTCTGGGTTGGCGCACTCTTCGAAGTGAGGTCCTCCACGGCACTATCAAGGAAATCGCACGATTCCTCGGTAGAGCTTTTTGAATATCCAGTGAGGAACGGAAAAATTCTTCGGAACTTCGAAATCTTTCTTCCGAAGTTTCATTTCATTCTTCCGAACTTTTATTTCCCGGTTCCGTGAGGAATTTTCGTTTGCTCCATGGAGATTTGCGATTTCTTCGGTAGAAATTGAAATCAGCGGAGATGTAAGAGTAGCGACAGAGTGACTCTACACCGCTTTGTAGCGAGGATTTAGCCCTATAGTCCTCGAAGGTCATCAAAAAAGAGCAAAATATAATGCGTCAGCCCTGAGCAAAACGCCTTCTTGAACTCCAAATATTATTGATTTTTCAAGAGTGCCGTTTTACAAACAATGTCCTTCAATGAGTAAATCGGCTGTCCGATGAAATAAAAGACTCTTCTTCCGCTGAAAAACTTTTATCGGACAGCAATTATTACAAGCGAGAGGATGTGGAAGCTCTCCTCGCTAACTCTAACGCTCGTAAAGGTTAACGACTATGGAGTACGAAACTATCAATAAAGAAACACCAGAGATGAAGCAACTCATCTCTGGCATTAAAGGTTTGACGAATCAAGTGAGAAATATCGCTCAAACTCATCGTCCTCTTTTTGAAGGTGAAATCTACCTCACAGGACGGGAGGTTTGCGAGAGACTGTTCCTTTCCCCTCGTACCCTGCAAGACTATCGGGATAAAAACATTATCCCTTACACCCAAATCGCAGGGAAGATTCTCTACCGGCTCTCAGACATAAACAGAATACTGAGTGAGAACTATGTCAACAGAAACCTTCATCGGTAATGATGTAGGTCTTCCTTTGTTTTTATCCATTGTTTTGGTCAGAGTATCGCAAAAAACTCTATCTTTGCCATTGAGCATCTGTGTATGCTCTTGCCTCTTGATAAAAGAGGTAGGATATTTTCTTATATGCTCGAGAGCAGAGAAACTTAAAGCAACAAAGGACAAAGGAAGCGAAGCACATAGTTTCACGTTTATTAAACAGGCAATGAAGCAAAAGTAACCAATTAAGTAATTGGGCATTCTATTATAATATGAATCGATATATTCTCTTTTTCTTCTCGCTGTTGCTGAGCCTTTCGGTATCGGCTCAAAAGGTGATTCTAAGCGATGAACTCTTACCCCTATCGGGCGAAAACAATACGACAGTTTATTTCGAAAAGGACAGCCGAAAACCCTTGCAGGGAGAGTGGCGTATCAAGCGGGAGCTTGACGAAGAGACTATTTCCTTTTCTAACGGACTGATGGATGGCAAGTACCACCGCTATCGGGATGGTGTACTGAGAGAAACGGGAGCGTATGACCAGGGGAAAAGAAATGGGGTGTTCACGGAGTACTACCAAGACGGCAAAACTGTCAGCAAGATTACCCCTATGAAGAAGGGCAAAATCGATGGCTGTGTAAAAACCTATTTCAAAGACGGTCGTTTGGATTTGGAGAAAGAATACCAGGAAAGTGTGGAAAACGGCTTTGAGAAGCGGTATGACAGCCAAAACGGTGCTCAAATACTTGAGACCCGTTGGGTGAATGGGAAGAAAGATGGGGTCGAGTGGAAACTCACGAAACAGGGAGATGGCGTTGAAAGCAAAGTCACACGAACTTATCGCATGGGCGTGCTACATGGGGCGTACAAAGAAGAAGTTTTGCGCAACGGAAATCCGATTTTGGTTGTAGAGGGACAGTATACCGATGGAGAACGTTCGGGGGTATGGAAAGAGTACGACGCCACTATGAAGACGACAAGAGTACTAAGAAATAATCATTGAGACAAGCGAATTTGTATGACTGCATCAATAATTGCCGGGAGTGTCCTTATCGCAATAGCTGTGCTTATACTGATTTGGGGTATAATCACCTCTAATAATCTCATTGCCAAGAAAAACAGGGTGGAACAATGCCGGAGTGGCATTTGTGTGGCACTCAAGCAGAGAAATGACCTTATACCCAATTTGGTGGCATCTCTTAAAGCGTATATGGGACACGAAAATGAAATCCTTACCCGCATAGCCGAACTAAGGTCTCGAGCAGACGGAGCCCCCGAAGCAGAACAAATCAAGGACGGGACAGAAATCTCCGCTCTTCTCAAACAAGTTAAGGCCGTTGTTGAGAGTAATCCGGATCTCAAAGCCAATGAGCAGTTTGTCTATCTCCAATATCAGATAACGGATATGGAGAACGAATTGCAGGCTATACGCCGAACTTATAACGCAACCGTAACGGATTACAACAATGCCGTAGAAATGTTCCCGTCTTCATACATCGCTTCAAGAAAACATCTTGGGAAAGAAGCATTGATACAAATTCCTGAAAGTGAGTTGGGCGACATTCATATCAAGGAGATTTTCGGATAAATGATGAAAGAAGACCACTTGATTGACTTCAAGATTGTCGCTCAACAAATGAGAGGGCAACTAACCCACATAGCTATGTGGCGTAAGATTGTTAGGCTTCTCATTTATTCCGTTTACCCTTTGGCTCTGCTTTGGCTTGCATTCACTATATTCGGAAGGTATATCGTCGATGCTGGCAATTATGAAACCTCACAAATAACGGCAACGTATGTCGTCATATTCTTTGTTGCCTTTGTGGTCCTCAATACGCTGTTCTCTTTATGCCTAAATGTACTAAAGCAGAAAGAGGAAAAAGTAATGGGGCAAATTATCAACCAGCTATTTCCGGATGCAAATTATTCTCCGACAAAAGAAGTAAAGGTGTCCGATATTCGGGCAAGCAGACTATTCGGAACCCCAAATAGGTCGGAGGGTACTCTGCAAGTGGCAAGTTACGGTGCATTGAGTTTCCCAAATCAGCATCAAGCATTGACAATAGCCGATGTAGGAGTAACGGCAACAAATGAACAGAATACTAAACCATGGAGATCCTTTAGGCTCCTCTGTCGGGCGATTTTCAGTCCGATGTGGGGCGCACAAGTAGAGAGCACGATGTTCAGCTTTAGGGGAATGTTTGGTTACTGCCGTCTTCCAAGAACTTGCAGGGGATTTGTTATGCTGCTTCCCGACCATTTGGAGGATAAGTTGGGCTACTTCGCTCTGACGATACAAAAACTGAGGGAGAGACATAAAGCAAAGTTTGTTTATTTGGAAGACCCCGAGTTTGAACGTCTCTTTACCGTATATGCCGATGACGAGGTAGAAGCCCGTATGATTTTGACCCCGGCAATGATGAAGAAACTTACCGCTCTTCGTTGTTCCTTTACTCATGACTTGATGCTCTCCTTTAGCGGAGATACATTTTATTATGCCTCCAATATGCCAAAAGGATTTCTTCGCCTTAGCGGGAAAACATCTTTAAACGAAGACCTATTGCTTGAAATCTACCAAGAGATCGGGTTCTGTCTTTCTGTAGAAGAAATGATGGGGAAGTATGTGGATAAGTAGGAAATATGATATAATAGACTTATGTTTAACTTTAGAATAATACTTGTATGATCTGGAAAATCATCGTGGCAATAGTCGCTGTCTTGATTATTGCTTTTATCGTGTTTGAAATCGTGTCTCGGATCTTTGCTAAGAAAAACCTGAAAGCCTTTTTGGCTTCTCATCCTCAAACACCGCTCACCGAGGAAAAGAAAAGGTTACTGGTATTTGGAGCCATCTTGTCT
>NZ_CAMYEZ010000088.1 GCF_947254915.1 uncultured Porphyromonas sp.
TCCGAAGTTTCATTTCATTCTTCCGAAGTTTCATTTCATTCTTCCGAAGTTTTATCTCGCCCCTCGGTGGAGAATTTTCGTTTCCTCGTGAGCTATGGGGAGATTCCTCGGTAGAGATTGTGGTATCACTGGACATATCGGAGTTGCTATAGTGTGAGTTTATAGCACTACGTAAAGAGACTCAAGCCATATATTCACGTGGTTGTCCTCAGGCGTAGTCACTATGCAGAGAGGGTTATAGTGCATTGCCCCTAGCTCACCGATAGTAGGTATGTGAGTTCCGTTGCTTAGATGGAGCATTTGAATTACCTTTGTCATTAGAGTAATATATCAAGACACAAGTACTATGAACAAGAAAAATTCTCATCTACCCTCTGAGTGTACGACCATCATCGTCGGCAGTCAGATGAGTGCTGATGGATCACGTATCGTAGCGCGCTCAGAGGACTGGGACGCTATGTTTGCCAAGAACCTCACCATCCACCGTCCCGGCGAGCCTGGCTCGGTGGATCCTATGCGCTTTGACGCATTCGATAGTCCCTTCGCCTGCGATCTGCCAGGTAATGCGCAGAGCTACTCGGCGCTGCCACCTTATCATCTGCCAGGACACTGGGGGAGCGCAGGCTTCAACGAGTCCGGCGTTGGCATGAGCGCCACGGAGTCTATCTTTAGTAGCGATGCAGCACTGGCTGTCGATCCTCTTGTGGAGGATGGTGTGGCTGAGAACTCAGTCTTCAACATCGTCCTCCCCTACATCCACACAGCTCGTGAAGGCGTAGAGCGTCTCGGCAAGCTCATTGAGGAGTATGGTGTCAGCGAGGGCTTCGGTATCGGCTTCGTTGATAGTGATGAAATATGGTATCTAGAGACCGCTTCGGGACATCGCTGGTTAGCTTGTCGTATCCCCGAGGAGCAATACTTCGTCACGGGCAATCAGAGCCGCTTCCGCCAGTATGATCCCAAGGACAAGGAGCACTTTATGGCATCCAGCGACCTGATCGAGTTTGCCCAGGAGCACGGACTGTATGATCCTAAGGATGGCGCCTTTGACTTTCACAAAGCTTACATACGTGACGTGGAGCTAGACACTACGTACAACTATCCACGTGTCTGGGGACTCCAGCAGATGTTTACCCCCGCAATGAAGCAGGATGTAGCTGTCAATAACTTCCCCGTCTATGCTAAGGCTGAGAAGCCGATCACGATGGAGGCTATGCGCCATGCTTTCCGCTTCCACTACGACGGCACGGAGCATGATCCTTATCTCCACAGCAATCCGCACGAGGTGTACCGCCCAGTCTCTATCTTCCGTACTACGCAGACTCATATCCTACAGGTGCAGCCCAAGCTTCCCGTAGCTGTCGGGCGTATCAATCACGTTTGCTTGGGTATGGCAGACTTAGGTCTCTTCGTACCACTCTTCCAGGGTGTGACCTCCTATCCAGAGCCTTACACCAAGGGCGGGGGTGAGTCCTCACAGGAGTCGGCCTACTGGACCTTCCGCAAGGTACAGGTGCTCGGTATGACCAACTATAATAAGTACGCTCCGCTCATCAAGGCTCGCTACCACGCCTTCGAGCTGGAGTGCGATGAGCGCATTGAGGAGATACAGCGCCGCTACTGCCATAAGCTGGACAAGGGGATGCCTCACGCAGCCCAAGACATGCTACAGGAGGCATCAGACGCTATCTTGTGGCGCGCCCTTGAGGTGGCAGATGCACTGATTGAGGAACTCTTCACGCAGATGACTCGTGACATACAGGCTGAGTACCTCTTCCATGGGGCTTAGTTGACTAAGTCGTTCCATAAGGCAAAAGGAGATTGCTCACCAACTTGGAGAGCAGTCTCCTTTCTCTAACTTATATTTCGCCCAATCGTCGGGTGCGTTTGTTGACAAGGAGTGAATATTCGTCTGCTGATGATGAGACGTCCTTAACGAGGAGATGGGAGTATCAAGAGCTTTTTTCACTACCTTTGTGAGCTAGAGACAAGTGCTACAGAATCAGTATGTGAGACAACCCAACTCATCTATGCTACTACGGATACTATACATTATATATATAGTCTTATTTGCGGCTCCCATTTATGCGGTCCTTACCATCATCTTAGCAGTCATTATGACGGTGGGATGCTTGCTCGGCTTTGGCAAGTTCTTTAGCTACTACCCTGGACTCATATGGTCGTGGCTAGGACTAATCCTATCCCTCTGTCCCGTCACGGTGCGAGGGCGCAAGAACTACGACAAGAAGGCTGGACCCTATGTGGTGATGGCGAATCATCAGGGAGCCTACGACATCTTCCTCCTCTACGGCTTCCTCGGCATCCCCTTCAAGTGGGTGATGAAAGAGTCGCTACGGCGTGTCCCCTTCGTGGGCAAAGCGTGCGAGGTAGCTGGCTTTATCTTTGTCAATGGGCATAGCATACAGAACATTCGCAATTCGCTAGACGAAGCGAAGCGCTCGCTCGGTGATGGCTACTCAATCTTTATCTTCCCCGAGGGAAGTCGTACCCGCACGGGGCGTATGCAACCTTTCAAGAAGGGTGGCTTCGTGATCGCTGATGAGCTAGACATTCCCATTATCCCCGTATCCATCTCGGGCTCCTATGGTGTAATGCGTGCAGGCTCGCTCCTACCCCACTGGCGCCGACTCTACCTAGATATACATCCGCCTATTCACCCTCGGGAGTTCCACACATCGGATCAGCCGATGCAAGACCTCCGTGAAGAGGTCTACCATACGATACAGCAAGGCATCCACGATGGCACAGAGCAACTCTAGCAGCACGGCTCCTTATCGCATCCTCTTCGTCTGCCTAGGCAATATCTGTCGCTCACCTCTCGCTGAGGCTATCATGCGGCAACTCCTAGCCGAAGACCCTGCGACTTCGTCTCGGATTGAGGTAGACTCGGCTGGCATAGGAGCGTGGCACCAAGGCGAACTAGCTGATCCACGAATGCGTGCTCATGCAGCAAGACGAGGGATCGAGATGACGCATCGGGCGAGGCAGGTGACGGATAGAGACTTTGACACCTTTGACCTAATCATCGCTATGGATGATGGCAACTACGAGGCGCTACGTGAGCTGGCTCCTACGCTAGAGCAGCAGGCGAAGGTCGTGCGCATGGCAGACTACCTCAAGCAGATGCCGTGGGACCACATACCCGACCCATACTACGGCGGAGCTTCGGGCTTTGAGCTGGTTCTAGACCTACTCACCGAGGGATGTACCAATCTATACCAACGTTGCATCGCTCAGAGCAATAAGTAAGCTAGCGAAGAGCTCCGACTTTTGCGCTGGAGTGATAACAATCCTATTAACGAGCAATCTTTGATTCTGATGTTTCCTAAGATAAAAAGGCTTCTCTCCATCTGCGGTCACTATCTCAAGCAGCTGTGGGGGCGTATGTGTGGCATGCCGACCCTCTTTGTCTTCCTGACACTCCTACAGGTAGTCATGGGAGGCTTGATGCTTATCCACCTATCACTAGAGATGCCTCTACTCTATTGGGTAGGAGGATACATCGTTGGGACGGTCACTCTGATGACACTCCCCGCCATCCTCCCTCAGCGGTGGTGGCGCATCGCGTGGACTAGCCTAATCGTACTGCTCTCGGCTGTACTATTTATATATGAGTACTATCTACTCACTGAGCACGGCACACTCCTCACACAGACCGTATTGCTACAGTACTACACGCCCCGTGCCGACGAGGTGTGCCACTCGCTACTTCTCTGGAGCATACCGATGCGCACCCTCTTAGAGGCCATCGGACTGCTATGTGGCATCAGCCTTGTGACTTGGCTAATGCGCAAGGGGTGGGGACTAGTCTCTGTGCTACTATTGGTGCTCATCTCAGGTGTACCACACGCTATGCAGATTAGCTCAATAGTGGCCGAGGGGATCTCTAATGATGAAGCTTACACCCTCGCTCACGAGTACAATATGATGAGTCGCTACATCGGGACAACGCTAGGAGTCTTTGCTAATCAAAAGCGATACGATGACATGGCGCAGAACTTATGGAAAAACGCTCCCACCAACGTTCGCCTCATACCTCAGCGCAAGCCACACAACGTGGTAGTCATCATCGGCGAGTCCCTACGTCGTCTGGATATGCACTGCTACGGCTACCCACTAGAGAATACACCACACCTAGACTCGCTCGTCCGCTCGGGCTCGCTCACGCTATACGATGATGTCGTCTGCCCACAGCCCAACACAATAACCTCACTGCGACGCGTCCTCACCATACGAGGAGAAGACGAGCAAGCACCTTGGGATGCCACGACTACCCTACCTATCGCTTTTTCCTCCGCTGGCTACAAAACCTACTGGTGTAGCAATCAGGAGATGGCTGGAGACTGGATCGAGGAGGTTTCGCTCATAGCCTCTACCGCAGACAGCTCCTACTACACCGAGGGTAGCACCTCTAGTTCTTTCCATTGGAAAGCTGGTCAAGCGAAGTATGATGAACTCATCCTCCCACATCTAACGGACTACCGACAGACCACCTCACCTAGCGGTCATCTGCTAGTGATGACCCACCTAATGGGTAATCATGCAGACTTTGCAAATAGATATCCACACGACCGCTTTGACCACTTCACAGCTGAAGAACTCCAGCGCTTGGAGCCTCATCTTAGCTCAGGCGAGGCGCAAAACTCGGCAGAGTATATGAACTCTATCCTCTACAACGACTACATCGTCTCAGAGATTATCAAATACTACAGCCACAGCTCCTCCATCGTCATCTACCTCTCTGACCATGGGTTGTCACGCTATGACAATCCCGAGTCTCCCCACCAAGCTGTACACTCAGTCTCTGAGAGGTCTCTTCAAATTCCCTTTATGATCTATATGTCCGACCAGTTTGTAGCTGAGAATCCTGACGTCCTACTAGCCGTACAGCGTGCTCGGTACAAGCCCTTTATGACCGACCTCTTCACCTCCTCACTGATGGGACTGATGGGAATCCAGTCAAACTATACGATCCCCCGCTTACAGCTGTGGAGTCTTGAGTACGACGCCACTCGTCCTAGATGTATCAAGGGCTTTGGCACTGAAGTCACCTTCACTCCTAAGCATCCAGATCAGTTATGAAAAAGGCACTCTTCAACTACCTCCAGGGGGTCAAAGCTAGGGCTCCACAGCTAGTATGGCTACTGATTGCAATGCTAGCGATCTTGACGCTCAATAATCTCGTCCTCCGCAGCCTACTCTCCAAGAGTACACCTTATCTATCTAGAGAAAATCTCCCCCTCCTATGGGACACTCTTTGGATGGCTACCCTACTCTACATCATCCCCACCCTAATCCCCCATCGCATCACGCGTCGGATAGTCCTCATCACCGAGCTCGTACTGGTCAGTGCCGTACACATTATGGATCTCTACCTCGCCAGTACCTACCAGATGCCCTACTGTGATGCTATCGCCACGCCTATCTTTGCGACCAATAGTTCAGAGGCACACGGCTTCTTCAAGTCGCTACGACTAGATATGCCCTTCATGCTACGAGAGTGGGGCAAGCTACTACTGGCCATCTTCCTACCGCTCGGCATCTCTTGGCTAATCACTCTTGCCAAAGATGCTAAAAAGGGACTTCCTCATAAGCGCATCACACGCTTCCAGAAATATAGCTCCACAATCCTCTTCATAGTAGTCCTCGTAGGAGCACACATTCTCGGCATTAACTACCTACGCAAGACTCGTGTAGTGGCTCGCGATGGAGCTATCCAGTATAGTCTCCACGCTCCTATAGCTCGCCTCGTGCTAAGCAACTGGGTCTTGTATCGCAACGCTAAGCACTGCGCTCTCAACTACAGACCTCGGCAAGCGACACCCCAAGAGGTAACCGTAGACTCGCTCCTACCACCGCACAATGTTGTGCTGGTCGTCGCCGAAGATATCTACCCGCACCTGATGCACTGCTACAATCCCATCATCAACGACAACACCCCTACCATAGACTCCCTCCAGCAGACGGGCTCTCTCATCAAGCTGGATAGCGTCTATAGTGCCTCAGACAATGCCGCTCTCGCAACTGCTTGGACACTCTCCCTATGTCCTAAGGATAGTCCTAATAGCTGGGATACCTACCCCTCTATCTATAGTATCTTTCGGGTAGCAGGCTACGACACCTATTGGCTGGACAACACCCCACGCATAGCTCACGGACTAGATGTCTACCCACAGCTAGCAGCCGACTGCGACCAGCGCTTCTTTACCAATCTCCGTGCAGACGAGCAAGAGTGGGCAGACACCATTCCTTATGACGATGCCATACTTAATCATCTCAAGCAACTAAAGGATCAGTCCCGCCTCACTACCATTCATCTAATGGGAGCGCGCAGTAACATCTGGTGGCGTATCCCTGAGGAGTTCTATAGGTACAACCGCTTATCTGCAAACACCGACGTAAATCTGTCTGACGATAACCTATGTCACCTAGCTCAGTACTACAACGTCATCTACTACCAGGACAATCTCCTCAAGCGACTTATAGCGTACTACCAGGACACCCCCACGATACTTATCTTCTGTAGTCCCGTAGGCGCATATGGTGAGTGGCACCCCTACTCCAGCGGACCGATTGCCCCTGAGACTATAGGGCAGGTACCTATGCTGCTCTACCTCTCCCCAGCGATGCAGCGCATATCGCCCACCCTGCGAGATCAGCTACTACAACTCAACTCAAAGCGACACAACCTCAGCGAACTACCCCAGCTACTGATGCGACTCTCTGGTATCAAAGTCTCTTAGTAAAGAGTGAGGATATTCAACTAAGAGAAGCTTGTTCTACACAACGCCTTTCTCTTGAACTAAGCCCTTTCCACTGAGATCCTAGATTAAGTACACCCGCTATCTTCCCAACAAAGAGGGAGACCTCCGCCAGTTGTGCGGGGATCTCCCTCGTGCAGTGTATAGGGTCCTGCTCAGGACCCGTCGTCTTAGACTTACTTGGCGATGCGGGTCGTGTCGTTGCCAACGAGGACGATGTAGCTACCAGCAGGGAGTGCGCTGATGTCTAGCGTATGCTCAGTACTCAAGAGGAGTAGCTGACCTGTGTAATCGTAGAGGCGCACCTCAGTCCCCTCCGAAGCGCCAGCCACATCAAGGCGTGTACCTCCGTTACTCACATAAGCGACAACCTGGCTCTCTGTCAGCTGCTCAATCGCATTGACGAGCTTAAAGGTCGCCTGGATATTGGTAGCTACAGTAACTGTAAAGTCGTACCTAAAGCCTCTGTTTGCCAGCTTGGCAAGCTTCTCATCACCAGCCTGAAGCTTCGTCTCGCCCACCTGGAGCGTTTCTAGTTCATACTTGTCTGCAGGCGTCACCTCAACATACATCTTAGTGCCTGAGACGATAGAAGTGCCAGATGCAACTTCAGAGCCATCGTTGTTAAAGAGTTTTACAGTTCCACCCTCAGCAGGATTGGACGTATAGGTTACAATAAACTTCTCTGCGACAGGCTTCTGAGCAATGGTGGCGACAACAGAAGCATCGCCCTCTACGGTAAAGGTGTAGACAGAGCCATCGGCTGAGAGCATTTCCTTGGCAACAGGCTTATCATTGTTTGTATAGGTTACCTCGTAACCATCATTAAGCGTTGCTTTGAGCGTAACCTTTGTGCCAATAGGCAATGGTGTAGGATTCTGCTCAATGATCTTACTTGGCTTACCACTGACGAGGTCCTCATAGGTAGCTTGGATTTCACCCTCAGTGCCCTTTACTCTAAAGGTGATTGTACCCTTTTTGGGGGTGACAGACGTTTTCTTCTTGAGGATAGGCTCTACCTTGAGGTTGCCTTTGATGACGATCTCTGTTATGTTAGCGTTGTTTTGGTTAGGTTCTTTACGCTGGTCATCAATCATCCAGTGATCCATCTCGTAGCCCTCGGCAGGCTCCACCGCAAACGTAACCTTCGTGTCAAAGTCTACCATATCTCCATCATTGACAATCACTGTCATACCATAGTCACTATCGGTGTAAGAAGCTCTTAGGACACCAGTCTCCTTCCCTTGGTCATCCTTCTTAGGCTGTACCAGCGTGATCTTGCCCTCAGTGGGTTCAGCCTCCTTGAGGACGGGCTCTACCTTGAGGTCTCCATTGACAGTGAGCTTTATCTTATTAGGTTCAACAGCGTCAAGTGCCTTAGGCTTGTCATTGACCTTCCAAGAGTCCATCTCATACCCATCCTTAGGGGTTACTAGGAAAGTGACTTTGGTGCCGATCTTTACAGATTGCCCCTCTCGAATCGGGAGTTCATCACCATTCTCATCAAAGGTGTAAGCCCGCATCAAGCCTTCCGCCATCTTAGGCTGAACCATCGTAATCTTACCCTCTGTGGGTTGTGCAGAGCCACCTACCTTCTTGAGAATAGGCTCTACCTTGAGATTAGCATTGACGATGATACCCTTCGTGCTGGAGGTGCTTTCATCAGGCTTGTTATTGATCATCCAGTGATCCATCTCGTAGCCCTCGGCAGGCTTCACCTCAAAGGTAACGTAGGCATCCGCAGGCACAGTGTTACTACCGGTCGTTAGAGCGGTCTTGTTACCATCCTTATTGTTGTAGTAGAAAGCGGTCATCGTGCCCTGACCCTCCTTAGGCTGGATCATTGTAACCGTGTAGTCCGAGGGAGTGGGCTGGGAGATCTCCTTGAGTTTGACAGAGATGGTGACATCCTTCTTTACCGTATAGGTATAGCTGTAGTGTGTATACTTGCTATCAGAGGGTTCGTACGACTCTCCATCTATGAGCCACGCCTCAATGTCATAGCCTTTTGCAGGAGTTATGCTCATATGGATACTCGTACCTGAGTAGAGCTGATCGCCTGTTTTGACATATTTGCGAGTCTTTATGTTCATTACTGAGAGCGTGCCATTTTCTGGTGGGGTAATGGTGACTGTACACTTAGTGGCAGGCTTCACTTTGGCAGAGATAGTTAAGTCCTCACGGACAAACTCAAATTCACCAAGGCTATTCTTGATAGGCTTCTCGACACCATTGACGATGTAGTGTGTTGCCTCGTAACCCTCATCAGGAATCACCCGGATGGTCAGCATCTCATAATAGCCAACCTTGTCCCCACTGTGCACCTCCGTGGGATTGGAAACACTACCATAGGTCACCTTGATGGTAGCGTGCTCCACAGGCTCAATGGTTATTGTGTACTCCGCAGCCTGTGCCACTAGGGGCAACAAGAAGAAAGTACCCAACAGCGCTAAAGTAGATAACATTCGTTTCATAAGCGTATATGTTTTAAGTGTGAGTATTTGATATCTATCTATTCTATTGTCCTAAACACAGATTAAAGCACCTAGGAGTGTGTCAGATGGGTGTTAAGTCACAAGATGCAGCACTACCCACCTCCCTTCAAAGGGCTAAGATAGTAAAAAAAAGAAACAGATGCAAACAATCCCCCACTCTCTCCTCAGAGATGACACATCATAGCTCAGTAGTCTGAGCGGTACGCCTGACGACACACTAGGAGTATTATGCATTAAGACTCGCTACCGAGCGCTATAGACTCACTTGATGAGACTGTTGCAAAAGTCTCCCTAGGAGATCTAGCCCCACTAGGCACGCTAGAGCCACTAGATCCACTAGGTGCAGTAGTCTCCCTAGCCGATTCCTCCCGAGGAATTCGGAAATCTCCACGGAGCAAATGAAAATTCTCCACCGAGGGACGAAATAAAACTTCGGAAGAATGAAA
>NZ_CAMYEZ010000089.1 GCF_947254915.1 uncultured Porphyromonas sp.
ATCTAGTTTCATCAAAGATCGGAGCAAACGCCTCGAAATTCATTTTTGCCGTGAAGCTTGGGCTAGAGGTTACCCTCTAATCTCTAACCTCTAGTGACACTAGGAGCACCAGTGTCTCTAGCCAACGGCGAACAGCCATAAAGAAACAGTGAGGGAGACCCAGCTATGAGTCTCCCTCGCTATTTTTATCACCTTACGCAGGTGATGAGTCGGCTAAGAGGTGCGCCTTACTTGATCTCCCACGTGTCCTCCGTCATGAGGAGCTCGCGGAGTGTGCGCACCTTGTTCTTGCCCTGCTGCTGAGCGATCTGATCATGGACAGCCCAGTCGTAGGTCACGCCCTCGACATCACGTATGATGCCCATAGCGACGGGAAGACCGTCGGCACCGTTCATGGCGGCGAGCATCATATGTAGGAAGGGGTTAGGCTCGTGCGCATCGTGCGTCAGCACATCGTCCAGCGTGTAGCCATCCTCACCGATCGTCACGGCACGTAGCTTGAAGCCATCTAGGACGAGACCGCGCTCGTTGTTTTCGCCGAAGGTCATCTTCTCGCCATGGCGCAGTACGATCGTTTTGTCAGCACGGACGGCGCGATCGCTGATAGAGGCGTGGGCACCGTTGTTGAAGATCATACAGTTTACCAGTACCTCCGTGACTGCAAAGCCCTTGTGCTTAGCACCAGCTAGCAGACACGCAGTGAGCGTAGGCTGATCGACATCAAGTGAGCGAGCGAAGAAGTTGCCACGGGCACCCATGACCAGCTCGGCTGGCTCAAAGGGATCCTCGACAGTTCCGTAAGGAGAGCTCTTGGTGACTAGACCACGAGGCGACGTAGGTGAGTACTGTCCCTTGGTCAGTCCGTAGATGCGGTTGTTGAAGAGTACCTCATTGATATCCACATTGCGTCGTACAGCATGGATGAAGTGATTACCACCGATAGCAAGGCTATCTCCATCGCCAGACATTAGCCATACGGTGAGGTCGGGACGAGCTACTTTGACACCAGAGGCTACGGCAGCACCACGACCATGGACGGTGTGGAAGCCGAACGTATTCATATAATAAGGTAGTCGTGAGGAGCAACCGATACCAGAGACGACAATGGTCTCTTCGGGAGCTATCCCTAGCTCTGCCATTGCCTTGTGAATGGCTGCTAGGACACCGTGGTCACCACATCCTGGGCACCACTTGACGGGTGATGCGTTTTTGAAATCCTTGGGGGCATAGCGTAGTGCGCCCTTCTCTAGATTACTTACTGTTTCAGTCATAGCAGTTGTGGTTTTTACAGTTGCTCATTGAGTATCTCTTCAAAAGCAGCGACCAGTCTCTCCACCTTGAGCGGCTGACCCTGTACTTCGTTGTATTGATGGAACTTGACACCCTCCACCTTATTGCGTAGGAGCATAGCCATCTGACCGAGGTTTTGCTCAGCGACGACGACACGTGGGTAGCGACGCATGATCTCCTCCGTATTCTTAGGCATAGGATTGATGATGGTAAACTGCGTGTGTGCTACCTTGTGCCCCTTCTTGCGCAGGAGCTGGCAGGCATCACTCAGGTGTCCATAGGTACTACCCCAGCCAACGATCAGAAGGTCTGCATCCTCTACATCGCCCTCTACGGTGAGTGGTGGTATAACCTCAGCGATACGCTGTATCTTATCGTTTCTCTTGTGTACCATCAGGTCGTGGTTAGCCCCATCCGTGCTGATAGCTCCAGTCTTATTGTCCTTCTCTAGACCACCAGTACGGTATGGCAGAGCGCCAGGACCTGGTACAGACCAGTAGCGTACGAGAGTCTCGGGATCACGCATATAAGGCATCCAAGGCTCCTCACCCTTGTACTGATCTACATAATGAGGCTTGATAGCGGGATACTGCTCGTAGTCGGGCAAGCGCCATGCGACAGAACCGTTGCCTAGATAAGCATCCGACAGAAGGATCACTGGCGTCATATGCTCGACGGCCAGCTTGACAGCCTCGTAAGCTGCATCAAAGCACTTAGAGGGAGAGGTGGGTGCTATGACCACTAGGGGTGACTCACCATTGCGTCCGAACATAGCCTGCAGGAGGTCGGTCTGCTCCGACTTTGTAGGCATACCTGTTGAGGGACCTCCACGCTGTACGTCTACGACAACGAGCGGTAGCTCAGCGATGACGGCGAGGTTGATCGCCTCACTCTTGAGAGCGACACCAGGACCTGATGTAGAGGTGACACCTAGGCGACCTGCGTAGGAAGCTCCGATGGCAGTACAGATACCAGCGATCTCGTCCTCAGCCTGTACGGTGATTACGTCGAGAGACTTGTACTTAGCGAGGAAGTGTAGGATATCTGTGGCGGGAGTAATAGGATAAGACCCGAGGAAGAGCTTGAGTCCAGCACGCTCAGCACCAGCGATGAGTCCGAAAGCGGTAGCCTTGTTGCCAGTTACGTCAAGATAGATACCTGAGTCCTGTGGAGCGCCCTCAATAACGAAGGGAGTGCCTACAGATGCGTGTGTGTTAGCCGCATAAGAGTAACCTCCGTGGAGAGCTGCTATGTTGGCCTGACGAATGATCTCCTTCTTAGCAAACTTCTTGCTGATGAAGTGCTCAGCCTGCTCGAGGGGTCGGTCAAAGAGCCACGAGACGACACCCAGGGCAAACATGTTCTTGCACCTCAGTCTGCCTCTAGCGTCCATATCCACATCCTTGAGTACCTCCTGAACCATCGTGCTGATGGGACATGCGAGGACTCTGTCGGGGTTGAGCCCCAGCTCCTTGATGGGATCGTCCGTCTCGTAGAGAGCCTTCTTGAGATCCTTCTCTCCACAAGAGTCGCTATCGATGATGATGATCGAGTCGCGACGTAGATTCTTCACGTTGACCTTGAGTGCTGCAGCATTCATCGCCACAAGTACATCGGCATAGTCCCCAGGGGTGTGGACTTGATTATGGCCGATGCGCACCTGAAAGCCTGACACACCTCCCAGTGTGCCTTGAGGAGCGCGGATCTCGGCAGGATAGTCGGGGAAAGTCGAGACCGAGTTGCCATACATCGCTGACATATCAGAGAAGATTGAACCCGTGAGCTGCATACCGTCACCTGAGTCGCCTGAGAAGCGTACCACTACCTCTTCGATAATTCTTTTGTTCGGTTTGTCTGTCATAATTAGGATGAATAAAAGGCGTAGGGCTCAACTCCTTGAGAGGGTGATTGAGCGAGACCTTCCTAGCAATAGACCCCTACATAAATTCTGTTTGCCCATGCACTCAGCACTATCTCCTACGGCAGGAGGAGACCCGTGAGCAAGCGCTAGAAATAGGGGGAACTAGCGACCTCACACCTCTCCACCACCATAATCTGATAGACAGAGCCACATAGACAATACAAAGGTACGACTTATTTCCCTGATACTAGCCATTTTTGGGTATGAAAATGCCAACATTTGCCCCTATCTGACGAAACCTCCTAATATAGCGAAGCCCCTAGTGACCGAATCGGTCGCTAGGGGCTTCGTTTATATGTCGGAAAAAGGGAGCTCTTACTCCGTAAAGCTTCGGTAGAAGTCTACGTAAGCCTCAGCATGATCTACCGCTGGCCCGGGGTACTCCAAAACCTTGTGGTCAGGCTCCGAGCGAAGGTACTCGATGAGCTCGGGAGAGACCGACTCCTGCCCTAGGATCACACCATCTGAGTAGTGGATCGCCATACGACGTAGCGCATCTGGCGTCACCTCCCCCTGCAACGGGTCAAGCAAGTCGCCCGTGATTTTGTCAAACTCAAGCTTCTTGATCAAGTCTTCGCCAATCTCGCCCTCCTCCTCGTTGCCATCGACCGAGAAGATTACTTTAGCACGCTCGAAGTAAGGATCATTCTTATAGGCCGTCTTCAGGTAGACGGGTGCTAGAGCGGAGAACCACCCCAGACAATGAATCACATCGGGGATCCAGTGCAAGCTTTTGATCGCCTCTAGGACGCCTCGGATGAAGAAGATACTGCGATCCGCATTGTCACTAGGCGCTCCCTCAGAGGGCGGGCCGAAGAGGCTCTTGCGTCCGAAGAGATCAGCATTATCAATGAAGTAGACCTGTATGCGGGTGGAGGGGATCGAGGCGACCTTGATGACGAGCGGGTGGTCGTAGTCGTCGACGATAACGTTGATACCCGACAAGCGGATCACCTCGTGGAGCTGGTTGCGCCGCTCATTGACCAGGCCGTAGCGTGGCATAAAGATACGTACGTCATTTCCCGCATTCTGTATATGCTCTGGGAGGTAACGAGCGACATGTGCGAGGTCACTCTCCGGGAGGTAGGGATATATCTCCTGAGAGATGTAGAGTACTTTCTTGTCTTTGGCTGCCATAGTGTGAATTCCTTTCATTCCCTACAAAGATAGTGAAAAGTGGTGACATCGCCCCGCTCCGCTATTCGCCCCTCCCGAGCAGTCGGTACCCAGAGCGGGACTTGAACCCGCACGACCGCAATTGGCCAAGGGAGTTTAAGTCCCTCGTGTCTACCGATTCCACCATCTGGGCAACAGCTCTGTGCGTTACACACCACAAGGCTCCACGCACACTGCCCGACAAAGGTACGCAAAAAAGAGATTCGTCAGACCCTCGCACACGCCATAACCAGGGGTCGTACATTCCACCCGCTAATGCAATCTCTCACGAGGAAATCGGAAACAGCCAGTGAGAAAACGAAATTTCTCCACGGAACCGGGAAATAAAAGTTCGGAAGAATGAAATGAAACTTCGGAAGAAAGATTTCGAAGTTCCGAAGATTTTTTTTTATTCCTCACTGGATAATCGAAGATCTCCACTGAGGGATTTTGAAATTCCTCAAATGAGCACCGAGTCATCGGAAATCTAGGATCTGAAGGTCCTAGCGATGGTGTCAGAAAGCGTAGCCGAGACTAAAGAAGAAGCGTGAGGCTCGTAGGACGTTGGAGCGACTGAACGAGAGCTTGATAGGTCCTATCAGGGAGTTGTAGTCTAGATCGATGCCAGCACCGTAGAGGAGGTCACTGTCCTGCAGGTTGGGCGCCTGGATGTCTGCGCCGACGCTGATGTGCGGGGTGATGTAGAGATTCTTGATTGGGGTGTACTGTACACCGAGATAGAGCGCTGCTAAGTTGTTGACCGGATACTCTCGGTATCGTAGTCCAGAGAAGATGGGTTGATCGTCTAGGCCGACATTGGCAAAGCCCCCGAGGTGAAACTTCTGACTTAAGAAGAGGTAACTGTCGAAGTGAAAGCTCTCTCGCCAAGGCTTGCCGAGGTCTAGATTGACCCCGCCAAAGAGTCGTCCGTGTAGCGCTACCCTCCGACTCAGGGGGGCGACTATATGCTCATAGACAGAGAGATGCAAGAGGGGACCCCGCTGTGGGGATATGCTCTCCTCGGGATTGAGCAGGTTGTGGATCTGCTTCTGGCTCTCCGAGGCATCTGCGGGGAGTGGTGAGAGGGCGTAGGAGTTCTTTAGCGTAAGCTCTGCGGCTAGTGTGAAGTGGTTACCTCGTGTGGCAAAGGCCTTCCGATTCAAGCTATTTTGCAGGTAAACTAGATTCATCGTCCAGGTGCCGTGGCGGTAGCTTAGCTTAGGCATGCGGTTGGTCTGCATCAACTGGTTGAACTGATTCATAGGCACCCAGTCAGACGAGGGTGCCTGTGCAGAAGCCTTCATCTCTTGGTCAAAGGGTGGGCGTGGTTGCCACACATACATAGAGCCGTACTGGATGCCGAGCGTTACCTGAGACTGTGGCGATAGGGTGTAGCCCATCTTCAGACCACTGGCTAGGGATGCCTGGTAGAAAGTGGCCTCCGTGTGGTCCTCTATCTGTGAGAGGTAACGCAGATGGATGTTGTCACAGCGGTCTAGGCGGAGGGCGATGTAAGGACTGAGCCAGTAGGAGTAACCGTTGTCGAGCCACTTGTAGTAGCTAGCGCGTAGCTTGGGAAGCTGAGATATAGCGAGCTTGGCGGAGAGTCGTGAGTTGGGGAGGAGTAGATCTCTGAGTGAAGTGTTGAGGATGATGTTTGCTGACTCGTAGGGGTCGTAGTAAGCTCCTAGTCGGAGGAGGGCTTGTGGCTTTTTCTTGATAAAGAAGTGTATCGTGTTGACCTCATGGCCTCCTCTCGTCGAGTCAGCCTCATAGGTGTAGTAGACCTGTGCATAGCGGTTGTAGCCCATCAGCATCTCTATGCGCTGCTGGAGAAGCTCCAAGGAGTCTAGGCTAGAGAGATCGTCGCCGATCACACTTTGTATGAACTTTGTCTCTGACTCCTCTAGGGGGCTTCCCCACTGATCTGAGATTTTGACCTGCTGGATCGGTATAGAGACTGGGGCTAGCCGTCGCCTCTGATAGGTAATTCCTTGAGCGACTTGCTGAGACTTGAGGGCGATGAGCTGTGGCAAAAGCTTGTGCGCCTCGACCTCAGCAAGCGCTATGATCCGCTCACGTTGGCTAAAGTCTGCCGAGGTGTAGTCTCTCAGCGCTTGGGAGAAGTCTAGCATCACATCGACTTGACTGGCTTGACGCTCTACCTCCTTTTTGGTCAGGAGGGCATAGGACTGCAGGATGACATCAATCGGACTATGCTCGAGCTCCTCCACATTGCGCAGTCTAGCTCCAGTATAACTGCCGATGACGAAGTTGGCTCCCATGGAGCGAACCTCCTTGACTGGGAAGTTGCGATCCAAGCCTCCATCAACGAGTAGCTTACCATCGACCACTGCGGGTGCGAAAAAGGCTGGGATTGCTAGGCTGGCGCGTATGGAGAGTGGCATAGACCCCGAGGTCATCACGCAGGCGCCTCCCGCTCCGACGTCCGAGGCTACAAGCTGGAGCGGTATCGGCATCTGAGCGTAATCGGTGATATGTCGCACGGGGAAGGTGTAGCGCATCAGAACCTCCATCAGGTACTGCCCCTCGATGATTGAGGAGGGGGGCTTGGGGATGCCTCGGCGCATGGGAAACTCTAGCGCATAAGCCCCATAGTCCTCCTTCTCACACATATCTACCTTGTCGTAAGGCAACCGATTGCTCAGGATGCGTCCCCAGTCCTCCTGACGGGTTAGCTCCTTGATCTGCGAGGCACTATGTCCAGCCGAGTAGAGTCCAGCGACCACAGCCCCCATGGAGGTGCCAGAGATATAGTCGACCTGTATCTGCAGAGAGTCGATCAGCTCGAGGAGCGCTATATGTGCTAACCCCTTAGCGCCTCCCCCGCTCAGCACGATGCCACAGCGCATCTTGAGACTGTCGCTAGCATTGTCGCTTTGCCCCTGCATCATAATGGGCGTACAGAGAGCGACAAGAGATAGAAGCAAACTGGCGAGGAGGACCGATGGTTGTTTCATATGATATGTGGGGTGGCTTTTCTAGATACAGGGAGGGGCGCTGTTACTCCTTAAACTGTATCTGGTAGAGGTGAGCGTAGATTCCGCCACGCTCGAGTAGCTCCTCGTGGGTGCCCTGCTCGACGATCTGCCCCTCCTGCATGACGCAGATGAGGTCGGCGTGCATGATCGTGGAGAGGCGGTGGGCGATGACGATGGTGGTGCGGTCGCTGACGAGGCGCTGGATGGCCTCCTGAACTAGCTGCTCGGTGACGTTGTCGAGTGCCGAGGTTGCCTCGTCGAGGATGAGGATGGGAGAGTCCTTGAGCAGGGCTCGTGCTATGCTAAGTCTCTGGCGTTGCCCACCACTGAGCTTGCTACCGCCGTCGCCAATGTTGTACTCCATACCCTCGGGGAGCTGATCGATGAACTCAGTCGCATTGGCCGCCTCGGCAGCGGTGCGTACCTCCTCGTCGCTGACGGGGCGCTCCATGCCGAAGGTGATGTTGTTGCGGATCGTGTCGTTGAAGAGGATCGGCGTCTGATTGACATACCCTATCAAGTCGCGCAGGTCGCTCGCCTTGACTTGTCGTATGTCTGTACCGTCAATGGTGATGCGCCCTGAGGTGACATCGTAAAAGCGAGGCAGGAGATCCACGAGCGTACTCTTTCCCGCACCAGAGGCTCCCACGAGTGCGATCATTTGACCTTTAGGTATGGTGAGGCTGAGGTGGCGTATGATCCAGGGATCCTGATAACGGAAGGAGACATCTTCGTAAGAGATGCTTTGGTCAAAGGTGACGGGTAGAGGCTCTGCGGGGTCTGTGACACGCTCGGGATAGTCAAGGATAGCCTGTATACGCATCATAGAGGCTAGCCCCTTTTGGATAGAATAGGAAGCACGACTGAGCTCCTTAGCAGGATTGATGATGTTGTAAAAGATGACGAGGTAGTAGATAAAAGCGTCGGCCGTGATACTGCTACTGCCAGCAAAGATCAGGTTACCGCCATACCAGAGGATGATGGCGATGGCGGTGGTGCCGAGGAGCTCACTCATGGGGTGGGCTAAGCCTTGCCGAGCGTAGACCTGTGCGATGGTACGTCGATAGCGCTCGTTGGCGGAGGTGAAGCGGTGAGAGATCTGTTGCTCTGCATTGAATGCCTTGATGATGCGCAGACCCGAGAGGGTCTCCTCGACCATGCTCATGAGTCGTCCCCACTGTGTCTGCCCCTCGAGGCTGTCTCTCTTGAGGCGCTTGCCCACGGCTCCCATAATGTAGCCCGCTATCGGTAGGACGAAGAGGACGAAGAGGGTGAGCTCCCAGCTGATCGCAAAGAGCGCTATGAGGTAGATGACGATGAGGATGGGGTTCTTGATGAGGCTCTCTAGGATGCTGATGATGGAGTACTCAATCTCAGCGACATCTCCTGAGAAGCGTGCGAGGAGGTCGCCTTTGCGCTCTTCGCTAATCAACGAAATCGGCAATCGTAGGAGCTTGGCATTGAATTCATTGCGCAGATCTCGGACCACGCCTGTACGGATCGGAACGAGCATATAGATGCCGCCGTAGGTGACGCCCACCTTGATGAGCGTCATAACGACGAGGTAGATGCAGAGGAGGAGGAGCGTGCGGGAGGGACCGTACTGCTGGATAAGCTGGGAGACGTAGTAGTTGAAGTTCCCCACGATGTAGTCTACGGCTACGCTCCAGTCTGATGGGCGTAACCAGTTGATACTGTCGAGAGAGTGGTAGACGGATGTGGTCCGCTCCATGCCGAATAGGATGCGCAGAATCGGCATAATGAGCGAGAAGGCGAGCAGGTTGAGCAGCGCCGAGAGGATATTGGCGATGACGCCACCTGTTATGTAGTGGCGGTAGGGGCGGATGTACTTACCGAAGAGCTTAAGGAACTGTCTCACGGGTTGGTTGGCTAATTACTACTATTGTATCTCCTCCTCGTACTCCATAAGGGCAAACTCAGCATCCTCCCACTGCTTGGTAACCTCTTGAAGTTGACTATTGACGAGGGTGTACTGCTCAATAAGCTGAGGGGACGGGGAGGTCTCAATCTTCTTCTCCAGTTCGGCCTGTTGCTCACGAAGCTTAGAGACCCGCTCGCCGAGGGTCTCGGCGGTACGACGGAGGGTGCGCAATTTCTTTTGCTGCTCTTTCTGCTGTTGGTAGTCGAGGGGCTGGGCTTTGGGCTTTGGCTGTTGGCTATTAGCCGTTGGCTGTTGGGCGTTAGC
>NZ_CAMYEZ010000090.1 GCF_947254915.1 uncultured Porphyromonas sp.
GAAGTCATCAAAAACATCATTCTTGAGAAATTGCATTAGCGGGTGGAATGTACGCTTGCCTTCTTGTTTGGATGGCTGATAAGCTATAATGCTGACTATGGCTTTTGGAAGTCATTCTTCTTCGGAGGTGTACCAATTGCTTTGGTGCTACTGCTAGCCTTTAGGTATCTCTCATCAGCTACTGCTGGGGGATTACTATTCTCTCCTTTCGTAATTATGGTACTCTACCAATACCTTTATCAGCAACCAGGGTGGATAACATCGGAGCCGTGGGCGGTTATTATAGCTATCGCCGTTGGATTGACGATAGCTCTGTCTCTAAAGATGTATGCTGGTGTAGCTCTGCCGTGGGCACTTATCAAGTATGGACTCATTAATGATCCGAATGCTGGTGTTGGGGTATTCGTTAGCAATGGATTGATCGGTGTTGTCATTGCATGCGTGATTATATACCTTATTCGGCTGTTGTTTTACAAGCCTACCGAAAAGTATAAATAGTAAGGAAGCGCATACCGTCTTCCATCGTTAGGAATAACATTGTAAGCTACAACTGAAGAGATGTCCCGTGAAGTCAAGTTTTTGCCGAGAGTGGGGAAGCACTACGACCACTCTAGATGGGGTAAACGTGTGATGGTGCTAGGCGAGAGCCACTACTGCGCTAATCCTGGCGAAGCTACTGCGAATATTACGCAGAGGGTTTTTGAGTATCTCTTTGACTCCTCTTGTGATCACGAAGGCTGGATGAATACCTACACCAAGTTCGCTAGTGCCTTGAGTGGTCAGCAAGAGAGTCGCTTCTCCTCAGAGGAGGTGTGGGATGAGGTACTCTTTTATAACTTCATTCAGGAGCCTATGACGGCTCCTCGACAGGCACCTACTAGGGAGCAAAGGGTTGCAGCTCAGGGAGCTTTTCTTGAAGTGATAGAGCACTATCGCCCTGACCTTGTATTGGTGTGGGGACATGATCGTCTCTACGACTATCTCCCCAATGCGGGTCATCAAGGAGCTGATTGCTGTGGTGTGGAGACCTGGATCTATCCTCTCAGAGATGGACACGAGGTGAGGGTATTGCCTGTACAGCACCCAGCGTCAGCCTTTTCCCCAAGTGAATGGCATCGGACTATCAGTGCGGCTTTAGAGGATTAGTTCTCTAATTGTCTAAAGCCTAAGATGTGATATGGCTTTCATGTAGCGACTAATAGTGTGCTATGTGAAAGCCATTGCAGTTTTAGACTGAAAAGCTATGCCTTGTGCCACGATTTGGCAGAGGTAATGTTGTATCTTTGCCCTAGACAAATAGACTAGTAGTTGTATGGCAAACAAATTCGGACGATATGTCTGGCTGATTGAGCAATTTCGCCAGTACGGACGACTGACCTTTGATGAGATTAGTCGCCACTGGGAGGAGAGCGGGCTGAGCTACGAGGAGCCCCTGCCGAAGCGCACCTTTCACAATCATCGGGCGGCGATCCTCGACATCTTTCAGGTGGATATCTTATGTGACCCCCAGGATGGTTACCGCTACTACATTGACAATCACGAGGAGCTGGAGCAGGACAACCTGCGCAGTTGGCTCATAGACTCCTACACGGCGATGAATCAGATACAAGCCGACAGCAAGCTCCAGGGGCGGATACTCTTCGAGCATGTCCCCTCTGGGCGTAAGTGGCTCAACGTGATTGCCGAGGCGATGCGTCACGGCAAGGTTATCCAGATGACTTACCAGGGGTTTGGCAGACCTGAGGCTTACAGCTTTGAGGCGGAGCCTTACTACCTCAAGGTGGCGAATCGCAGATGGTACCTCCTGGCTCGTAGTCCTTACTACTCAGCTCGCAATGTAGAGCTCAATGCTGAGGACGGTGGCTCCCGCCCTGAGGATATCTATCTAGTCTATGCCCTGGATCGCATCTTGGCTTGCGAACCGCTAGAGGAGAGCTTTGAGATGGATGAGTCTTTTGACATAGAGGCTTACTACCGTGGCTGTTGTGGGGTGATTCACTCCGAGGAGGAGCCTGTACGTCTGCTAGTTAATGCCTATGGTCAGGGGGCGGACTACCTTCGCACGCTGCCGATACATGAGTCGCAGAGAGAGCTACCCTCAGAGGTGGAGGGTTTGGCTAGCTTTGAGCTGGAGGTCTGTCCTACGTATGATCTTTATCAAGTTCTATTAGCAATGGGCGATCAGATTGAGGTGATGGAGCCTCAGTCCGTACGAGAGGAAATGTATAACTTTGCCAAGAACCTTATGGCATACTACGAGCCAACAACAGAAGCGTGATGAACAGATTAGACTTTATAGCGATAGACTTTGAGACCGCAACAGGACAGCGCACCTCCATCTGTGAGGTGGGGATCTGTGTGGTCCGCAACGGCGAGATCGTTGAGACACGCTCCTGGCTGGTACAACCTGAGGGAAACCGATACAGCTACTGGAATATGCAGTGCCATGGCATCCGTCCGGAGGATACGGAGATGGCGCCATCGTTTGCCGAGGTGTGGCAAGAGATAGCTGCGCAATACTTAGGCGATGGAGACCTGCTGGTAGCGCACAATGTGCCGTTTGATCGAAGTTGCCTAGAGCAGACAGCACAGCTCTACGAGCTCACACTCCCCGAGTTGCAGTGGGACTGCTCGCTACGCCGTGCGCGTCAGATCTACGACTACGGCTGCCATACGCTCGCCTACCTCTGCGAGCAACTATCCATCCCCGAGGGGACGCACCACCGCGCAGGCGACGACGCCGAGATGTGCGCCCGCCTCTACCTACGAGAGCTACAAGACAGTAACCAATTCGTATAAACACACGCCTTAACGCTTCTCTCTTGAAGTAACTCTCACGTACTAGTAATGACAATGAGGATACTACATCTATCTGATACGCATGGCTATCACAGGCGACTGCGGGATTTGCCAGCGGCAGACGTTGTGGTGCACTCAGGAGACTTTACTATGCATGGTAGTGCAGACGAGGCAGAGGACTTTATCAACTGGCTGTGCGACTTGGACTACCAGTACAAGCTCTTCACCTGTGGCAATCACGACTTCTGTATGTACAGGGCTACTGTGAGCGGACTCAGTGACACGGTACACCTGCTCTACAACTCTGGGGTAGAGATCGAAGGGGTGAAGTTTTACGGAGTCCCGCTGTTTGTGCCAGACTGCGCTGATGGCCGCCAGGAGCAATACGAGGCGGATATACCGCTAGACACAGATGTCTTGGTCACGCATCGTCCGCCCTATGGCATTTTGGACTATGCCGACCAGACCAACTACGGCTCTGCCACACTCCTGCGTCGAGTGCATGAGATCAAGCCCCGCCTGCACCTCTTCGGGCATATCCATCAGCAGTATGGCGTGCTGAAAAGAGGTGAGACGACCTATTCGAACGGCGCCATGATGAACGAAAGCAATCGCACGCTCAATGCTCCTCGGCTGTTTGAGATTTAGAGCATTCTTTTGAGGTTGCTGAGTCGGTTGGTGGGCAATAGTGAGGTTGTCCTCATTTGATCTGTTGCCGTGACGCTTTTAGCCCCAAGTGCTCTCAAGGTGCTTGGGGCTTATTTTATAGTCTTGCTGTCTGGTAAAAGCTTTTTGGATCTATACGCCTAAAATAGATGTACCTTTGCAATCAATAAGTGACAAAGTGGATATGGGTGATCACTTCTTTCAATACGGGTAGGCAAGAGACGGACTACCTCAAGAGAAAAGACAATTGAATGGCTGAGCTCATCGAGCGAGTCGTCATGGTTCGCCTTCCGGTAATTCCAGACCTGTTTATAGCGGAAAAAGTCTGGAGTGGAGCTCTGGTCTTTCACTCCCTCTCAGAGCTGTCGGATGCTGAGGTTATCCAGCGACTTATCGCATTGGATGGGGTAGGTGTTTGGACTGCCGAGATGCTTTTGCTCCACTCTCTTCAGCGATCGGATGTCCTGAGCTTCGGCGACTTGGGTATTCACCGCAGACTCCAGCTGCTTTACCACCACCGAGAGATGCCACGTGCACGCTTTGAGCGGTACAGATGCCGATACTCCCCGTATGGTAGTGTAGCAAGTATTTACTTGTGGGCACTTGCTGCAGGCAAAGTTGAGCCCTGGTAGAAATCCTCCGTGAAACTATGAGTTGCACCAAGTCTTTATCGCCTCTTGAGCAGATGCTCTATCCGTCGCCATGTGGTTCGCTCGTACTGATTGCATGCGGTCACCATCTTTGCTGTTGTGACTGGATCGATGGATTGAGTCATGTACGACTTCTGAAGCGCCTCGGCCAGCCTTGCCGTCAGGTATCAAAGTCGGCAAACAGCCCGTTCCTTTCGGAAGCCGCTACACAGTTGGACGAGTACTTTTCGGGTGCGCGTCACTTGTTCAGTCTCCCACTGATGGCGGTCGGTACTGATTTTCAAAAAGACGTATGGCATGCACTGGCTACTATCCCCTATGGCACCACTTGCAGCTACACTTCTGTAGCCCATGCTGTGGAACGTCCTTCTGCAATGCGTGCCGTAGCAAGAGCGATAGGGGCGAACCCTCTCCAGATCATTGTCCCTTGTCATAGAGTGGTCGGCAGCGATGGTCGCCTAACTGGCTATGCCGGAGGTCTTGAGCGCAAGAAGTATTTGCTGGATCTAGAGGCCCGACATCGTCTCGTACATAGAAATCTAGCCCAGCTAGCGTAAGCCCCCCTTGTGCTAGAGGCAGTAAACGAGAGACTCCCCTCCAGTTGGATCGTGTCCAGCTACGGGGGAGTCTCTTCTTTGAGCAGGTGTGTGACCCTAACCTTTGCGTGCGTCGGTCAACGGCTAACAGCCAATAGCTAACAGCCAATAGCCAACAGCCACCTTTACCCTTTCGTGCGAATGCGATCATCAAAGGCGGAGAGAGCAGCCTTGGCACCCTCGCCCATAGCGATCACTACCTGCTTGTAGGGGATGCTGGCACAGTCGCCTGCGGCATAGATGCCAGGCACTGAGCTACGACAGTGGTCGTCGATGACGATCTCGCCCATGCGGTTGCGCTCGACCAGACCGTCGAAGACATCCGTATTCGCCTTGAGTCCGATCTGCACGAAGACTCCAGCGACAGCTAGCTCAAAGGGGGCACTCCCGTCTCGAGGAGCTATGCGAAGTGCGGACACTTTGTTCCCGTTGCCGATGACCTCTTCCGTTGCCACGTTCGTGTGGACAGTCACGTTCGGTAGCTTGGCTAGTTGCTCCTGCAGTACGGTGTCTGCCTTGAGGCTCTCCATAAACTCCAAGACGGTCACATGCTTGCAGATGCCCGCCAAGTCAATAGCTGCCTCAATGCCTGAGTTACCACCGCCCACGACCGCTATGTCTTGTCCCTTGAAGAATGGCCCGTCGCAGTGCGGACAGAAGGCTACACCGCGACCAATATGCTCCGCCTCACCAGGCACACCCAGCTTGCGCCAGGAAGCTCCAGTGGCGATGATCACTTGCGGCGCTACGAGCGTCTCACCGAGCGAGGTGACTACCTCCTTTTGGGTATCGACCAGCTTGATCTGCTCGACATGTCTCTGCTCCAGTATCTCTACGTGGTAGTGTAGCACATGCTGGCGCAGATCTTCGGCCAGTTGGGTACCTGTCGTGTGAAGTACGGAGGGAACGTTTTCGATAGCCGTCGTCTCATTCACCTGACCACCCATGCGGTCCGCCACCAGTGCCACGTGTAGTCCCTTGCGAGCCGAGTATAGCGCAGCGGCGGCGCCAGCAGGACCACCACCGATGACGATCTGGTCATACTCCTTGCGCTCCGCTGTGACGGACGATGGCTCCACTCCGACAGCATCGGCTAGCTTGCCGAGTAGTTCACCCAGCGAACTCTTGCCTATATGTAGCACCTGATCTCCCAGGTAGACCGTTGGTACGGCCGATATGTTTAGCTCCTTAGCCTCCTCCGTGTAGAGAGCCCCGTCGACCATCTCGTGGGTCACCCCCTCACCAGCGATGAGCGTGATTAGGTTAAGGCTCTGCACCACGTCAGGGCAGTTGGTACAGCTGAGCGAAATGTAACTGCGCAGGTGAATAGGCTTGCGTAGCGAACGAATCTTGTCACAGATCGCTGCATCGGGGAGGTTCTTCCCCTGACCATCCGCATTGTATATGGCCAATATCAGACTGCTAAACTCATGCCCCGAGGGGATCGCTCTAAAGGTTATCCCCGTGGGCTGGTCGTCACGTAGTATCTCCACGCTTAGCTTGTCGCCCACGCCCATCTCTAGCGATATTTGCGGGGAGGTCGAGGCGAAGTCGCCGAGGAGCTGCTCTAGCTCGCCGTAGTGGTCGCCCTCGGGAGCCTTCGCTCTGAGCGTATATCGATGCTTTAGCGAGGCAAAGATGCTTTGCAGTTGCTGTAAGGTATCTTGGTCTAGTCTCATGATTGTGCTGTTTTTTTTCAGAAAGAGTAGAGGGCTGTGCCGCTCGTGTGAGTATACGACACAACCCTCTCGTCTTGATATGTGAATCTAGGTGTTAGATCTTACCAACTAGGTCTATGCTAGGCTTGAGAGTGGCATCTCCTTGTCTCCACTTAGCGGGGCACACCTCACCTGGGTGCTCATAGATAAACTGAGCAGCGCGCACCTTGCGCAGTAGCTCCTGAGCGTCACGGCCTATGCCGTTGTCGTGGATCTCAGCCACACGCACCTTGCCGTCAGGGTCGATGAGGAAAGTGCCACGGTAAGCCTGCCCAGCCTCCTCGATCATCACGCCGAAGGCACGAGCCAGCTCAAAGCGCATGTCAGCGAGCATCGTGTACTGCACCTTCTTGACCGCCTCGCTAGCATCCTGCCAAGCCTTGTGAACGAAGTGCGAGTCTGTGCTCACAGAGTAGATGTCCACGCCGATCTGCTGAAACTCAGCATAGTTGTCGGCAAGGTCAGCTAGCTCCGTAGGACATACGAAGGTGAAGTCGCCAGGATAGAAGAAGAGTACGCTCCAGCGCCCCTTGAGATCCTCGTTAGAGACCTCGTGGAAGCCCTTGGACTTGGTATATGCGGGTACTTTGAACTCTGGTAAGTTGCTGTTGATAATTGGTTGCATAGTTATTTGCATTTAAGTTTCTGGATAAAGATTTACTGCCGTTGGTCGGACATCCCCACCAACAGCTACAAAGATAGGGGTAAGCACCCGAAATAAAAAGCAAACTGCATACCTAGAACAAGGTATTCTCCCCTAATGCGAGTAGTTTCCTCCGTATGAAACTAGAGTTTCTCCTAGGTGAAACTAGATTTTCACCCAGATGAAAATAAATTGCCCCTCGTATGAACATAGACTGTGCCCGTACGGAGAGGAAAGCTCTACTCCCGTAGAGCCTCCTAAATGGAGACTGTTGCATAAAGGCGAATCGCTGTGTTGCTTTCGGGATTCGGCTTCGGTCACATACGGAGGTATGCTCCCTTCAGACCTCACCCTCAGCGCCTTGCGCTTCATCCTTTCTGCAAAGTCAGGACAATCTTGCAAGCAAGATTGTGAGACTGTTGACTTGCAACAGTCTCAAATGGCTATTTAAGGTTTGCTAAATGAGAGCCCCTCGTTGGCCGAGTCGGTGAGACGAGACTCGCTATTGACTGTCTGACGGCTAGAGCTCTTGAGGCGCTTATTGCCTAGCGTACAGCTGATGCTGAGCGTGACCTTCGGACTGTACCAGTTCTGGACGAAGGCTATCGGCTGGGAGAGCCCCATGATCTCGCCCCGTGCCACATTGCTATTTAGCAGGTCGTAGCACGAGAGGGAGAGCTTCCAGGAGACGATGCGCTTGCTAATAGATAGATTGACCCACCACTGTCTCTGAGTCTTGTAGACTCCGACAAATAGCGGACTGTAGTAGGTGATCTGAGCGTCAAGGTACCACTGAGCTGGGAGGTTGAGCGACTGCTTGTGCTGGAGGTAGTAGGCGTGGAAGGTGCGGTCGCACTCGCTCCCGTCTATAGTTCCCTTGTCACGCTGCAAGTGCCAAGCTAGATAAGTAGTGGCGATCCACTGCAAGCCGTTGTCACGGTAGATGATAGGTATGGGCGCCCCCGCGACGATGCGCAGGTAGCGACTATAGTCTAGATTCCCTTTGGTAATGGCATAGGCTCCCTGATATGGTGTCAAGTACTCGACGATGGGGTGCTGCTCGTTGGAGAGGTTTACCTCTAGCATCGCAGCCCGTCGGTAGCTGTAGTTGAGCGAAAGGTTGTGGCGCATACTACTCTGCAGACGATCATTGCCGACACGATAGAGAAATCCCGCATAGGAGGCATACGGCATCAGGTCTCTTAGCGCAGGACGCTGGTAGTAAGTCTGCAAGGAAAGTGCTAGACGATGGTTGCGCGCTATGTCGTAGGCAACGTTGAGGTAAGGTTGCCAGCGCACCGCTTGGTCAGATAGTAGGCGAGTCCCTTGAGCTTGGCTCGTGCGGTGGTCGTAGTTGAGCTGTACTCCACCGTAGCTGTCAAGCGCTCCTTTGTGGTAGCGCAGTGTGAGGTAAGCAGAGCTGTTACTCTCATAGTACTGCTCATTGACTTTGCTGGGAGCTGTGGGGGCTTGTGTCGCAAACCAGATGTTGTTTTGCGTTACCCCGAGTAGTCCCAGTAGTGAAGGGGTAAAGCGGTAGGTATAGTTCGTTGATAGGCGAAGGTAGTGATACCGATCCTGAAGCTCGCTGTCACTGTGGGAGTAGGAGCGTTGATTGCCACTAGCGGTGTAGTCGGCATAGCTCTTCCAGACCCAACGATCTGCAGAGAGGGTGTGATAAAGGTTGACAGCCCCGACCATACGCTTCATATCGGTGTGGGCCCCCCGACTATAGTCTATATGCTCACTCGAGAGAGAGCCGTGAAGCCGTACGTCAAAGAGCTGTCGCGGAGAGATCTGCCACTCAAAGCCCGCCTGCATAGCCTGTCCACGATGAGGCAATGTGCTCGTTGTGTCAGCGCCTAGCGTAGTCGTAAGAGACTCTAGACGACGATTGTCAAAGACTTGGTACGCTATATAGCTTCGCTTGTTATCCTTATTATAGTTGAGCCTGAGCCGACCGCCCTCCGAGATCTTCCTCCGATAGCTCGCATCCGCAGATATGAAAGCATTGAGACCCTCTCGAGGATTCCCCTTTGTGATAATGTTGAGGACGGCACCGCTCTGCACGCCATACTCGGGTCCTGGATGGCGAATGAGCTCCACACGCCCAGCATCCTCCACGCTCAGAGAGCTAAGGTAAGCTTGAACCTCCTCAGGGGAGAGGCGTAGTATTCGACCATTGACAGCTACCGTGAGCGTGTAGAAGCCATAGACAGAGAGCCCTCCACGCTCCTCCACCTGTACCCCCGGGATTAGCTTGAGCCCGTCCAAGAGGTTTCCGCCGATGGCTGCAGGATTAGCCAAAAGGTTATAGCGAGCCACACCGCCATCGTATGAGACAAATGGACGCTTGGCAACTACGACCACCTCTTCAAGTGCTTGTGCGGTGGGCGTAAAGGCGATG
>NZ_CAMYEZ010000091.1 GCF_947254915.1 uncultured Porphyromonas sp.
TGCTCCTGTAGGATCGTGTCTCCCTTAGCGACAGTGATGCGATGCGTCTCATGGCAGTAGTGGCGAGAGACCACTATCTCTCCTTGATTGAAGTAACTAGAGAGCAACTCCATGATAGACTTGCCAAAGACTGCAGGATTTGCCACAACAAACGAAGCCGAGCGTGCCGTATGCTCCAGGGCATCATCTTGAGAGACGAAGTCCTGCTCCTCCTTGCGGATATTGACCCGTAAGACACTGCGTACCACCATCATCGAGAGTATGATACCGATCACACCGAGCGGATAGGCCACCGCATAGCCCATTGCTATGGAGGGGTCAGACGTACCCATGATATCTGAGTAAGTTTGCTCAGCAGCACCCAGACCAGGCGTATTCGTCACAGCACCCGAGAGGATACCCACCATCGTTGACATAGGTAGTCCCGAGATATACTTGATAGCGATCGTGACGCCCACGCCGAGCATGACCACGAGGACCGCCAGGAGGTTGAGCTTCAGACCGCCCTTCTTGAGCGAGGGAAAGAAGCCTGGACCCACCTGCAGACCGACAGCATAGATAAAGAGTATGAGGCCAAACTCCTTGACAAAGTGCAGGACCCCAGGCTCGATCTGCATCCCTAGAGCACCGAAGAAGATACCCACGAAGAGTACCAGCGTCACCCCTAGGGAGACCTTGCCGATCTTGATGCGTCCTAGGAGCATCCCCACAGCGATGACTAGAGCTATCAAGAAGACAGAGTGCGCTATCCCCGAGCCGACAAATAGATTTGCGAACCAATTCATTGTATGATAAGCTTTTTACTTGATAAGAGGTATATATAAGATGTTATGAGACTCTAGTGAGGGCTACTTACCTTTGAGCAGTTGGTGATAAGTGGTCGGGTCTCCGAGGAGCGACACAGCACGCTGCGCCACCTTGTCTCGTGACATATAGTACTCCAGTCGACCCTCATCGTAGTAGCAGCGTGAGAGGATCTCCATATTAAGGTAGTCACGGATGAAGCTCTCGTAAGTCTTCATCAGCCGAGGCGTGTCAGCCCGTAGACTCTTCTGAAATGCGGCAAAGTCGCTCGCCACCTCATCGTAGCGTTGCTCCGCCTTGAGGGCGTCCTCCACCTTCTTGACCAGTTCGTCAGCGATAGACTTAAAGGTGAAGCCACTCTCTATCACCTTCTTCTTATAAGCAGTGTAAGCCTCATCACCCAGGTCAAAGCTCCTGAGCTTACTTCGCTCGGGAGCTCGGTGCGTCAGCAAGTAGTCAGTGACAAAGTCATAGGTAAGCGTGTCAAAGAGCAAGGTGCCTAGCAACGAAGGAATAGAGTCCGACGGGCAGACTATGTCAGGCATAATGCCACCAGCAGCATAGACCGTGCGTCCCTCCGAAGTCGTGTAGGCAGTGCCGAGCGAGTCGGTCGCATTGACCTGCTCAGCGCCACCACGATGGTTGTAGGAGAGCTTCTGTATAGAGCGTCCACTGGGTATATAGTAGCGAGCCGTCGTCAGCTTGAGCAGCCCCCCATCGGGCAGCTCAAGCGTGCCCTGTACCAGCCCCTTGCCAAAACTCTTGCGCCCCACGATCACCGCACGATCATAGTCCTGCAAAGCTCCCGCCACGATCTCAGAGGCAGAGGCCGAGCCCTCGTTGATCAGCACGACGAGCGGGAGCTTCGTGTCCAGAGGCTCCTTAGTTGTCTTGTAGCTATTGCTCTGCTGCGGGTAGCGCCCCTTGAGCGAAACGACCAGTTTACCCTTGGGGATAAATAGATTGACCAACTGTATCGCCTGCTCCATCAGCCCGCCACCATTATCGCGCAGGTCTAGGATCAGCCCGCTCAGCTTACCGCCCGCCTCCTTCTGTAGGCGGTCATAAGCCTTGAGAAATTCTTGACTCGTAGTGGCAGAGAACGTATTGAGCGAGATAAAGCCCACACGACCATTGAGTAGCTCCGCATAGGAGACTGGACTCAGGTCAATACGCTCACGGTTGAATGTTACCGTCAGCGAGTCCTTGGCGTAGCCTGGACGGCGCACCACCAGTGTGATAGGCGTGCCTGGCTCGCCACGGAGCTCATTGCGCACGTCAACCACCTTCGTGTGAGAGAAGTCCTTGCCATTGATCCGCCAAATGATGTCAGCTGGACGTAGACCCGCCTTATCCGCCGCTTTACCCTGTATGAGTGAGCCAATGATGACGACCGAGTCTTGATGCTGTCGTAGGATCGCCCCGATACCTCCGTAGAGACCCGTCGTACTCTCCTCAAAGGCCTTCGTCTCCTCCTCGTTGAAGTAGACCGTGTAGGGATCCAGTTGCTGTAGCATATAGGTGAGTGCTCCATCGTAGAGCGTGGTCAGATTGACCGTGTCAACGAAGAAGTTGCGCACATTGCTCAGCACGCTCCCCATCACTGCCATAGTAGTGGTGAAGTCATCTGACGTAGTCTTCTGTCCCGCAGAGGAGCTGGACGACGATGGCTGTTGAGCTGTCAAGCTCATAGGAGCTAATGAGAGTAAGCCCAAGAGCAACAGACTGATGAGGTGAGAGGGGAAAGCGTGTTGTTTCATACGATATTTGCGACCTTGCTACAAAGGTACTGAATATGTAGATACCAGTCTCATTTCTTAATTGAATATACGAACTAGAGATTAGAAGCTAGTGAGACGAGTAGCCTTGTGTAGGGACGCACAGGAGTGTCTAGCGGGAGGGAGGGCGTCCGTTCCCAGTAAAACTTGACGTGTAACCCACTATCGTTAATACAACGGGCTATATGTCTGCTTTGAACATAAAGCTTAGCGGGATCACCTCACACGTCGGTGAGATGATCCCGCTAGTCTGTATGATTTGTGGTAGCTTTTGCTGGCTACCCATTTCGGCGGATTGCTTAAGCTTCTGCTGGAGCTACAGGCTCGACGTCGCTGAGCCCGAGGATCTTGTTGATCTCTTTCTGCAGATCGGCGTGTACCTCGTACAGCTCTTTGATCGTGATGGGCTTCTGCTCATCGAGCGTGACGAGCTCCTGAACCTTTGCTGCGAGAGCCTGCTCCTTGGCTTGCTCCTTGGCGCTGAAGAGCTGCTCGTCGTTTTTCTCTATGGTGCTATTGACGATGCTCTCGATCAACTCATCGTTGGAGAGTAGCTGTCCCAGTCCAGCAGACTGTATCTGCCTCATAACACCCTCTCTCACAATCTTGCGAATGAGTTCGTTGGGCACCTCGACGTCTAGTTGCTTACTGAGCGATGCGAGCATGGCCTGGTAGCGTACGTATGGTAGGATCTTGTTGATGCGCTCGTCGTATGCCTCTTGTGTCTCCTCCTCTGTCTTTTCGTTTAGTAGGAGTGCTAGGTGCTTGTCTGGGAAGGTCAGCCCCTGTATCTTCTCTACGATGTACTTAGAGACGACGGTGGTAAAGATGTCGCTAGCCATGGCATCGTTGCGCTCGCCTTGTAGTCGCTTGAGCTCTGCTCTGAGCTCCTCCTCATTGGTCACCTTAGTCGTGGGGCCGAGCATGAGCTTAAAGAGCTTCTCGTCAATAGGGCTTGGGTTGTTGCGTAGGATGCGCTTGATCTTGATCTCAAAGGGGTTCTTGTACTCGTGTACCTCTTCCTGCTTGATCTGTAGGAATGAAGCTATCTCGACATCGTTGTTGTCATACGCCTTGTGGAGATCTATGGTGAGTGTGTCGCCCTTGTGCGCCTTGAGGATCTCTGTGCGGATCTCCTCATTGGTCACGTACAGAGGCATGATATAGCTCTCCTCCAGTGTGATGCCCTCGGTGGCATGCTGACCCTTGTCGTCTAGCTCCTGTACGGAGACGTAGAGCACGTCTTTGTCCTGAACGTCCTCAACCTCTGTGCGCTCACCAGCATTCTCGCGAGCGTTTTGGATCATCTGGTCAATCTCCTCATCATTGGCCTGGACGGTGTAGTGAGGTAGCGTGACGCTACTGTCGATAGTCTCGGGGAACTGAGGCATGAGTCCCGCAGATATCTGTAGCTTATAGTCCGTCTGCTCAGGTGTATAGGTATTGTCGTCTTGCTCCATGATCAGCCCTCCGACGGTATGGATGCCCTGCTCCTTGAGGTAGTGGCGGATCTCCTCGGAGGTCATCTCGTTGATCACTCTAAAGCGTACTGCCTGACCATACTTCTTCTCAATGATGGACGCCGGGGCCTTTCCAGGACGGAATCCAGGCATCTCGGCGGTCTTGCGTAGATGCTTTAGCTGGTCAGCGACTGGCTCTTTGATATCTTCGCTGGAGAGGGTGATGTTTAGGAGTACGACACTATCGTCTCTAAGCTCGTGTGATATGTTCATAGGACTAATATGCTATATGCGTGTATACTTGTTAGGGTGCAAAGGTACTAAAATTATGTAGCCTGACCAAAGCACGAGCGCCGAAGGGCAAGCGCTGGGGCGGAACGTGGAAACGGCTGTGCGAACGCACGTCTTGGGCGACTGCTGCTCCCTAGTAGTATGGCGAGAAGGCGGCTAGCCCGGTCTGAAAGGAGAATAGCCACACAATGTATGCTATCATAAGAACAAAGCCGACACAAGCTGAGGCAATGATCCAGTTGCGTGCTTGACGGCTAGCGTAGGCTGCGCCCTCGTAGTCTCCAGCGATGTAGCGTGAGGATACTCTTGACGAATGGATGATAGCAATGATACCGCCTATGTTACAGCAGAAGAGGGTCACGAGGATAGCCCAAACCAAGTAGTTGGGCGGTACGGGCGGACGCTCCGAAGGATTGCTGTACTGCGGAGCGCTACTGTACTGCGGAGCGCTGTTGTACTGCGGAGCGCTACTGTACTGCGGAGCTCCGTAGGTAGTCGCATTGTTGCTGGGTGGTGTGGGCGTGTTGGGTGCGATGAGCCCTTGCAGCTCGCTCACCTCACGAGCGGGAGCCCAGTCGGTCATACCTTCGGTCCAGACGATCGTCTCAGGTGTCAGCGATAGCCTCGCCAGCTCTTCGAGTGTATAGGGTCCCGCCTGCTTGTCGTTATATATAATATAGTATTGCTTCATCGTTGCAGTGTGGATTGATTACTTTACTCCCCAAAGGTACAGAATATTTGCAGACTATCGGAGCTGTCTATCGTGAACGAGGGTTAGCGTGTATACCGTTGTGGCATCTACGCTCTTAGCCTACACAATGAGACTGTTGACTTTTGCAACGGTCTCACGATAGCAACCTAATCAACGACCAAAAGAGAGGTGATCTCCCGACGGGAGGTCACCTCTCTTGCTATTTGCTATGGTTCGTCTCAGGGGGTGCTAGGCACCGGTTCCGAGACTATCACTATTTCTTACTCAGCGCTCTCTAGACGCTCCTTGAGAGCTGCTAGCTCGTCTAGGTCTCCGAGAGTAGCACGCTCTACGCTCTGCTGTGTAGCTGCGACAGCTGCAGCATCGCGTACCTGCTGGTTGCGCTCCTCGGTAGCAGCCTGACGACGCTCTGCACGCTCAGCATCCTCGTGGATACGGCTGTGAGAGACGATGATGCGCTGCATCTCGGGGTTGAAGTCTAGGATCTTGAAGGGGAGCTTCTCGTCTACAGCAACGCTCGTGCCGTCCTCCTTGATGAGGTGCTTAGGTGTAGCAAATGCCTCAACACCGTAAGGCAGTGCGATGGTGGCACCCTTCTCATTCATACGAATGACTGTACCCTCGTGGATAGAGCCGATGGTGAACTCCTTAGCGAACTCGTCCCAAGGATTCTCCGTCACCTGCTTGTGCCCGAGGCTGAGACGACGGTTCTCCTTGTCAATCTCAAGGACCTGTACCTCAATCATCTGACCAACCTTGACGAACTCGTTGGGGTGCTTGACCTTGCGAGTCCAGGAGAGGTCGCTGATGTGGATCAGACCGTCGATACCCTCGTCTAGCTCAACGAAGACACCGTAGTTGGTGAAGTTGCGTACACGAGCCTCGTGGTTGGATCCAACGGGGAAGCGCTGCTCGATGGTCTCCCATGGATCGGGCTTGAGCTGCTTGAGACCTAGGCTCATCTTGCGATCCTCACGGTCGAGCATAAGGACGACTGCGTCTACCTCCTGACCTACTGTGAGGAACTCCTGAGCACTGCGTAGGTGCTGCGTCCAGGACATCTCGCTGACGTGGATCAGACCCTCGACTCCTGGGATCACCTCTACGAATGCACCGTAGTCTGTGATGACGACGACACGACCATGGACGACATCGCCCTCCTTAAGGTTAGGATCGAGTGCATCCCATGGATGAGGCATAAGCTGCTTGAGACCGAGAGCGATACGTGTCTTCTCCTCATCAAAGTCAAGGATGACCACGTTGATCTTCTCGTCGATAGAGACCACCTCAGAGGGATCTCCGATACGACCCCAAGAGAGGTCGGTAATATGTATTAGACCGTCTACGCCACCGAGGTCGACGAAGGCACCATAAGAGGTGATACCCTTGACGACACCCTCGAGGACTTGCCCCTTCTCGAGCTTGGAGATGATCTCCTTCTTTTGCTGCTCGAGCTCTGCCTCGATGAGGACCTTGTGCGATACGACTACGTTGCGGTACTCGGGGTTGACCTTGACGATCTTGAACTCCATCGTCTTATCGACAAAAGCGTCGTAGTCCTTGATAGGACGTACGTCGATCTGAGATCCAGGGAGGAATGCCTCAATGCCGAAGACATCGACGATCATACCACCATTGACACGGCTCTTGATGTAGCCGAGGATGACCTCGTCGTTTTCCTGAGCAGCTGCGATCTTCTCCCATGCACGAGCAGCACGAGCCTTGCGGTGAGAGAGCTGTAGCTGACCATGACGATCCTCCTTGCTCTCGACAAGTACCTCTACCTCGTCTCCGACCTTGAGATCCTTGTTGTAGTTAAACTCGTTGGCAGAGATGATACCTGCACTCTTGTAGCCGATGTTGACTAGTACCTCGCGCTTGCTGATAGACATAACTTTGCCCATGACGACCTCGTTCTCTTTGATGGTCGTGAGGGTCTTGTCATAAATCGCCTCGCGCTCCTTGCGCATCTCTGGAGAGATGGCTGTGTCCTGTGCGTAGCCAGACCAGTCGAAGTCTGCGAGTGGCTGGATACGATCCGTTGGATTGTTACTCATTTAGTAAGTTGTGGTGATTTAATAGGTAAAACTGTATGTATAGATACTCTGTACAATGGCGCAAAGGTACAAAAATTCTTACATACGTGACGGCTAGCTGATTAAGCTTCAGGGCGCCTTGGAATTTCTACCGAGGAACTTCCCAATAGCTCACGAGGAAACGAAAATTCTCCACCGAGGCGGGAAATAAAACTTCGGAAGAATGAAATAAAACTTCGGAAGAATGAAATGGAAGTTCGGAAGAATTATCCCATCCCTCGCTGGAAAATCAAATATTTCTACTGCAAAATTCACGATTTCCTCCGTAGAGACTAGATCATATTTATAATGCGCCCTGATTAAGCATTGCGTTGATGCCGAAGCTAGTGACTACAGATCTATTTAGTACCTTTGTAGTTCAGGTAGCTCCTCTCACTCTGTGGGGAAGGTGCTTGACACCTAGCTACACGCCCAATAGATTAACGTCTAAAGCCCTATGAAGCTCTTCACCGATCCATCACGGTCTCTGCTCTCGATAGCTTGTCTGCTCTTGCTCTGCGCCACTGCGTGGGGGCAGGCGCCGATGAATCCTAACTACCAGACCTATATACGTACCTATGCCGATGAGTGCATTCGCCAGATGAAGCGTCACAAGATCCCTGCGAGCATCACGATGGCGCAGGGACTGATTGAGACGGGCGCTGGATCTAGTCGTCTGGCACGAGAGGGCAATAACCACTTCGGCATCAAGTGTCACCGCGCTTGGCAGGGGCAGCGCATCTATGCCGACGATGATCTCAAGGGGGAGTGCTTTCGCAAGTACCGCTCTGCGGGGGACTCCTACGAGGATCACTCCAACTTCCTCAAGCAGCCTCGCTACAAGGTGCTATACACCTACCAGATCACAGACTATGAGGCGTGGGCTAGGGGGCTGCAGCAGTGTGGCTATGCGACGAACAAGGGCTACGCCAACATGCTCATCAAGGTAATTGAGCAGTACGAGCTATACGAGCTGGATCGTGGGCGCTATCCACGCTGGATGTCGGGCCGACCTGCACCGACCTATACGCCTTCTGAAAAGGATCCAGAGATGAAGCTGACGCACGAGGGATTCTTTAGCTATGGACTCCTATATATATTAGCAAACAAAGGAGACTCGCTTGAGTCAATAGCTCGTGAGATGGGCATTAGTCTCAAGCGCTTGGCTGACTACAACGATATGCCGGTGGACTTCCCGCTGCAGGCTGGAGACGTGATCTACCTAGAGCGCAAGAACAAGCGTGCCACACCTGACTATCCCGACCATGTGGTGCAGGTGGGCGAGTCAATGCACGACATATCTCAGCGCTACGGCATACGCCTCAATCGACTATACCGTATGAACCATCTAGACTACGACTACGTCCCCGAGGAGGGCGACGTGCTCAGACTTCGCTAACATCTAACTTCTAATTTCTAAAGTCTAACCTCTAACTTCTAAGGTCTCTATGAACCGATATATGCGCCGAGGCGTTTCTGCCGCAAAAGAAGATGTACACAATGCCATTGCCCATATAGACAAAGGGCTCTACCCGCAAGCCTTTTGCAAGATCCTACCAGACGTACTGGGTGGTGATCCTGACTATTGCAATATCATGCACGCCGATGGGGCTGGCACGAAGTCTTCGCTAGCCTATATCTACTGGCGAGAGACGGGCGACCTATCCGTGTGGCGAGGCATTGCGCAGGATGCGATCGTGATGAACCTTGACGACCTCCTCTGCGTGGGGGCGACCTCGGGGATGCTCCTCTCCTCGACCATCGGACGCAACAAGCAGCTCATACCAGGCGAAGTGATCGGTGCCGTCATCAATGGAACCGAGGAGATCCTAGCGCAGATGCGTGACCTCGGCGTAGAGATCTATCTTACGGGAGGCGAGACAGCTGACGTGGGCGATCTAGTTCGCACGATCATCGTCGACAGCACGGTGACCTGCCGTATGCGTCGGAGCGACATCATAGACAATGCGCACATCGCCGATGGAGACGTGATCGTCGGCTTCGCCTCCTATGGTCAGGCGACTTACGAGGCGCGTTACAATGGCGGTATGGGGAGCAACGGACTAACCTCCGCACGACACGATATACTCTCGCACGCATTGGCCGAGAAGTTCCCCGAGAGCTACGACCCAGCCGTACCTGACGACTTGGTCTACAGCGGGAGCCGTGAGCTACTCGCTGAGGTGCCAGGAACCGGGCTGACGGTCGGCGAACTGATCCTCTCTCCGACCCGCACTTACGCACCGCTTGTGGCGAAGTTGCTCAAAGAGATGAGACCCGCCATCCACGGACTGATCCACTGTACTGGAGGCGCTCAGACGAAGGTGATGAACTTCG
>NZ_CAMYEZ010000092.1 GCF_947254915.1 uncultured Porphyromonas sp.
CTCACCACACACTCAAAGACTCTTTATTATGGCTATAATCAAACCATTCAAAGGATACAGACCACCTCAAAACCTTGTTGAGAAGGTCAACTCTCGTCCCTACGACGTGCTAAACTCTGACGAGGCTCGCAAGGAGGCTGAGGGCAACCCTATGTCTCTCTACCACATTATCAAGCCAGAGATCAACTTCCCCGCAGGCACCGACGAGCACGATCCCAAAGTCTACGACGAGGCTGTCAAGCAGTATCAGCACTTCAAGAAGGAGGGCTGGCTCGTACAGGACGACAAGGAGTGCTACTACGTCTATGCTCAGACGATGAACGGCAAGACACAGTATGGTCTCGTCATCGGCGCTTACGTCGAGGACTACCTCAACGGTGTCATCAAGAAGCACGAGCTCACACGTCGTGACAAGGAGGAGGATCGTATGAAGCACGTACGCATCAACAATGCGAACATCGAGCCGGTCTTCTTCGCTTACCCTGACAATGCGGAGCTAGACAAGATCGTCGCTAAGTACACGGCTCAGAAGCCTGTCTACGACTTTGTTGCCAATGATACCTTCCAGCATCAGTTCTGGATCATCGACCAGGATCAGGATATCAAGCGTATCACCGAGCTATTTGGTCAGATGCCCGCGCTCTACATCGCTGACGGTCACCACCGTAGTGCTGCTGCAGCGCTCGTAGGTGCTGAGAAGGCTAAGCAAAACCCCAATCACCGTGGTGATGAGGAGTACAACTACTTTATGGCTGTAGCCTTCCCCGCTAACCAGCTCACCGTCATCGACTACAACCGTGTCGTCAAGGACCTCAACGGGCTCACCAGCGAGGAGTTCCTCAAGAAGCTCGAGAAGGACTTCGTCGTCGAGAAGAAGGGCACAGAGATCTACAAGCCCGCTAAGCTACACAACTTCTCGCTCTACCTCGATGGTAACTGGTACTCGCTCACCGCTAAGCCAGGCACATACGATGACAGCGATCCTATCGGCATCCTAGACGTCACCATCTCGTCGAATCACATCCTCGATGAGATCCTCGGCATCAAGGATCTACGTAGTGACAAGCGCATCGACTTCGTCGGTGGTATCCGCGGTCTCGGCGAGCTCAAGAAGCGTGTCGACTCAGGCGAGATGAAGGTCGCTCTAGCTCTCTACCCCGTCACGATGAAGCAGATCATGGACATCGCTGACACGGGCAACATCATGCCACCTAAGACCACCTGGTTCGAGCCCAAGCTCCGCTCTGGTATCGTCATCCACGAGCTCAGCTAGTCCAGAAGTTTATATTCTACAATAGTAGTCATAGTAAGGCGATCTAATTACGATTAGGTCGCCTTTCTATTTGCTCGTTTGATATTATTGGACTTCGTGTCCTATTGAGACTGTTGCAAAAGTCAACAGTCTCATTATGCAGGATGAGGGCATCCATGTCTCTATTCTAGGAAATCAAATGATTCCTCCGTGGAGATTTGGGATTATCCTGCGAGGAACGGACAAATTCTTCCGAACTTTCATTTCATTCTTCCGAACTTTCATTTCATTCTTCCGAAGTTTCATTTCGCCCCTCGGTGGAGAATTTTCGTTTCCTCGGGAGCTATTGAGTAAAATCTTCGGGAGAGATTGGTATCGGCAATGACTTAGGAAGAGTCTGTAGCGCTACTCGGCGAGAATCCATCCATATATCCCTTAATTATCGTCATACGTAGTGCCTAGAATACAGGGGGGATAAGCCTTAGCCACTTCTACTATTGGGAGGACACGCTCCAATCCCCAAGAATTAGTTATCTTTGCAATCAGAGTAACGAAGCGCTGACACAGTGCTACGTTTTATAAACCACCGCTACAGCCTCGTGACTCTACCCTGTAGCGAGACGAGCCCAGTGGCTGACTCACGGAGAGCGCCCAGCCGTCCACTACACCGACCGAATAGCATACAAGGAGCTTGCACCCTGCAGTGGGGCACGCCGAGACTCCTTGACATTAGTAACACATCTAGAATCATCTCGATATGAATCTTATCCCACAAGAAGAGAACATCAATCAGAGCTCCGCTCTCGACCAGACGACTAACACAGCATCGACGCAAGAAGCGATGACCACTCCAGAGACAGCCCCATCACCTGAGACGCTGGCGCAGGCGCCTCTAGAGGAGCCCGTAGCGGAGGCTGTAACGACTGAGGATTCAGCCGAGAAGATTCCAGCCCCCACTGAAGAGCTAACCGAGGAGGAGCGTCAGTATCAGGAGCTGCTCAACAAGAGCGATGCAGACATTGCCAAGATGAGCTGCTCACAGATCACCGACGATGTGGTACTCCTCTTGCAGAGTGGCGAGCTACCTCCACGCTCCATCATTGATCGCTACAAGAGCGTCTTCTACAGCAAGATGAATAGTTATCTCAACACCGTCTCAGAGGAAAACGCTAAGCTCCGTGCCGATGCTGAGGCACAGGAGATAAGGCTCAAGGAGCTCCTCAATGACTTTAAGGAGCGCAATCGCAAGCGCCAGGAGGAGATTGCCGAGGAGCAGAAGGCTAATCTAGAGGTAAAGCGTGAACTCCTAGATCGTCTGCGCAAGCTACTCACATCGAGTGAGAGCTTTAGCGTCATCAGCAAGGAGTATCGTGAGATTACCGATAGCTGGCGCAATGCGGGAGCCGTGCCTCCTGGGGATATGCGCCAGACACAGGGCGAGTTTGAGCATCTGAGAGAGCAGTTTTACGATCTGCAGCAGATCAACAACGAGTTCCGTGACTACGACTTCAAGAAGAACCTTGAGGCCAAGGAGGCGATCATACAGCGTGCCAAGGAGCTGGCTGAGTCTACAGATGTTACACAAGCAGCTCGCGAGCTACAAGACTTACACCACCGCTGGCGTGACGTGGGACCTGTGGCTAAGGAGCTTCGCAAGGATCTGTGGAAGCAGTTTCAGGAGCTTTCGGCACAGATCAACTTCAACAACCAGGAGTATCGCAACCAGCAGCGCACGCAGGAAGGCGAAAACGAGACTATCAAGCGGGGTATCATCACGCAGATAGAGGCTATCAATCCGAACGAGATCAATACCTTCAAGGATTGGCGCACCTTCACTGACCAGATCAAGGAGCTACAAGCTCAGTGGCGCAAGACGGGTCGCGTGCCTCGTGCCGTCAGCGAGGAGCTATACCTCCACTTCAGGACAGCTTGCGACATATTCTTTGACAAGCGCAAGGAGTTCATGCGTGATCGCAACAAGCTCATCAGTGAGCAGGGCGACCGCAAGCGTGCTATCATCGAGGAGATCGAGCAAATCGTCGCAGAGGAGCGCTGGCCCGAGGGGCATAGTCGCATACAAGAGCTACAGACGGAGTGGAACGAATTGATTCACACCAACAAGCACCAGGCTCTCTTCAAGCGCTTCCGTGAAGCTTGCGACACCTATTATACGCACCACAAAGCGCTCTTCCAGGCGCAACGTGAGGAGAGCAAGGAGTCGGTGGCTACGGCTAAGCAGCTCCTAGCTCGTGCTCATGAACTGGCTGCTATTGAGGCTCCGACCGATGCTGATCGTGAGGAGGCGGTGACCTTACAGAGAGACTTTAACCAGCTGGGCTATATGCCTCGCAAAATGCGCCGTAAGCTACAGGACGAGCTGAAGGAGCAGATGGATGCTTTCTTCAACAAGCTGAGAGCTAGCGACAGACCTCGTGGCGACAGACGTGGCAATCGCAACAATAATCGGCGCAACTTCGGTCCCGCTAGTCCTTACGGTGAGGAGTACGACAAGATACTCCGCAGGAAGGAGCAGCTGGAGAGCGACCTGCAGACCTATAGCAATAACAAGGAGCGCTTGAGTGTGACCAGCAGTGCGGGAGAGAATCTGCTCAAGATGCTTGAGGAGCGTTGTGATGCGATGCAACAAGAGATCAATGAGCTAGACCTCAAGCTACGCGATATACATAAGGAGCAGAGAGCTCTGCAGGAAGGCGACGCTCCCGAGGCCGCACAGCCAGAGGAGAAGTAAACTGCTCAGCACAGCCTTTTATGCTTAGGCATCCAGCATCTAGGAGAGCCGACTCTCCTACGCTATGACTCAAGAAAGTACCCACAAGAGACTACCCCACTCCGCCATTAGCGAGTGCGTCCTCCCTTGTGGGTACTGCTTTACTAGCATCCGTTTTTACTAACTGAATAGCTCTCATCTATGTCACGAAGTCGCAAATCTAAGTCTAGACAATGGCGTCCCTCATACTTCAACGATACTTCACGTCGTAATCATCGCAATAGGTCGCCTAAACGTACTGGTGGTAAACTTGCTCTTTGGATCCTGATCGTCATACTACTCTTACTCTCATGGGCTGCCTACCTACTACTACGCCCCGCTGGTAGCTCCAGTCAACAGGAGTACTATGCCTACGTCACGGACACGACTAGTGGCGAGGCACTGATGACCTCCATAGCTCAGGAACTAGAGGTCAAGAACCCCGCCCTCCTTCGTAGCGTGGCTCGCGTCATACGTCTAGACAGCAAGCTACGCCCAGGACGCTACCATCTGACGCCAAAGATGAGCATTCTCTCTATTTGCAAGAAGATAGCCTACGAAGCACAAGACCCCGTCAAGCTTGCCTTCTCCTCTATTCGTACTCAAGAGGAGCTGATCGACAAGCTGACAGCACCGCTGGCGATGACCTCCGAGGAGCTACGCACGCTATTGCGAGACTCGGTCTACTGCGATTCGCTAGGGTTTACGACGGAGACCGTGCGCTGTATATTCCTCCCCGACACCCACGAGGTCTACTGGACGACTACGCCCAGGGAGCTCCTGCACAAGTATGAGCAGAGCTACCACAAGTTCTGGGACAAGCAGCGCACCGCACTGGCTCAGGAGATGGGACTCACGCCTGTGGAGGTGTCAATCATAGCATCAATAGTCGAGGAGGAGTCTAGCAAGACGGACGAGTATGGCGACATTGCGGGGCTTTACATCAATCGCCTACACAAGGGGATGCCACTACAGGCGGACCCAACGCTTAAGTTTGCCTCGGGCAACTTCACGGCTCAGCGTATCGGAGGCGAACTGCTTAAGATTGACTCGCCCTACAACACCTACAGATACAAAGGGCTCCCCCCTGGTCCTATACGCTATCCGCAGATGACCACGATAGATGCCGTACTGCACCGTAAGCCGCATGACTACCTATATATGTGTGCTCGGGCGGACTTCTCGGGGTATCACGCTTTTGCCACTACCTATGCGGAGCATATGCGCAATGCGAAAGCTTATCAGAAAGCTCTAGACGAGCGAGGCATTACGGAGTAGCTAGACGATACGATGACACCTATGGACGGCATACCGCACTGGCTGGAGCGTACGGAGCTACTCCTCGGGAGCGAGACGCTACAGCGCCTTGCCGATAAGCATATCCTCGTCGTGGGGCTCGGCGGTGTGGGGAGCAAGGCGTGCGAACTCTTGGCGCGCTCTGGTATCGGTCGCTTTACGCTCGTAGACCACGACAAGGTCGATGAGACGAATATCAACCGTCAGGTGATAGCCTTTAGAGATACCATAGGTCGTCCTAAGGTAGAGGTGGTGGAGGAACTACTGCATCGGATCAATCCGGACATAGCGGTGGAGGCGCACGCCGCCTATCTCTCGGGCGACAACATCCCCACGCTCCTCTCGGCACATCACTACGACTATATCCTAGACTGCATCGACACGCTCACGCCTAAGTGCGAACTCATCCTCACTGCGCATCAGCTAGGCATCCCAATCATCAGCGCTATGGGCGCAGGAGCTAAGCTAGATCCGCAGCGGGTCTCGGTAGCGCCGATGAGCAAGACGCATATCTGCGCCTTGGCTCGCTTCGTGCGCAAGCGACTTCGCCAGCTAGAGGCGCCTCGATCTGTCTTTGACACGCCATGTGTCTATAGTAGCGAGCCTTCGCATGAGGAGGCTATACGTGCCCTTCCTCACGGTGATCAGAACAAGCGGAGCATCGTAGGGACAATCTCCTACATGCCTCAGCTCTTCGGCATTAACATGGCAGCCTACGTACTACAAGACCTCTCTACTCCTAAGTAAAAACGACTAAGCTTATGCCCACGCCTCTCGTCACTCTAGACTCTATCTGCAAGTCCTTTGGCTCTCTGCAAATACTCAAAGAGATAACCCTCTCGATACATCAAAGCGAGATAACCTCTATCGTCGGGCCTAGCGGTGCGGGCAAGACGACGCTCCTGCAGATCATCGGCACGCTACTCAAGCCGGACAAGGGGCAACTGCTCATCAACGGGGTTGATCCTTTTACCCTCTCGGCTCAGAAGCAGGCGCACTTTCGCAATAGTCAGATAGGCTTCGTCTTTCAGTTTCACCAGTTGCTACCTGAGTTCACGGCAGTAGAGAATGTTGCCATCCCCGCTATGATCGCTGGCATGAGCAAGCGCCAAGCACTCAGCGAAGCGGAGCAGATACTGACCCAGCTCGGGCTAGCCGATCGTCTGAAGCACCGTCCGGCACAGCTCTCGGGAGGTGAGAAACAGCGCACAGCCGTGGCGCGTGCACTGATCAATCGCCCCACGCTCATCCTAGCCGACGAACCCTCTGGGAGCCTTGACACACAACGCAAGGAGGAGCTCATCGAGCTGTTCTTTGAGCTACGATACCAGCTCGGACAGACCTTCCTGATCGTGACGCACGACGAAGACTTTGCGCAACGAGCCGACCGCGCCATCTCACTACAAGATGGACGCATCATAGCCGACACCGCAACCTCGGAAGAGTTATGAGTAGCTTCAAGAGAGGACGCATAGAGACTTGGGTGCTGATAGCCGTCAGCCTCATCATACTCTCGGCCATCGGCAAGGTGCTTTGGGACAATAATTACAATGCGCAGCCACTTGCATCACTGGCGGGGCAGACTATGAGTGAGCAAATGGGCGCTCTTCCCACGGACTCCACACAAAGACGAGCTGGCGGGACCTACGCACCGCCTATACAGCCTAATAAGTCCTACAAAGAAGGGGGCAACTCCTCGCAAGGTGTCGAGCTGTCGGCCGATTACGTGGGAGCGCCTGACAGACCGCAGTACACTTCACAGCCGAAGCTCCGAGAGGGACAGCGCATAGACCTCAATAGTGCTGACACATTGGCACTCCAACAAGTTCCCGGTATCGGTCCCAGCTTTGCCAGGCGCATCGCTAGGTATCGTGACCAGCTAGGTGGTTACTACACCGTGCTACAGCTACAAGAGGTTTTCGGCATGGAGCCAGATAGGTACCAGCGTATCAAGCCCTTCTTCTATATCGGGGTGAAGAACTACAGTACTGCCTTCCAGTCCCTACGTAGCGACAGCATCCCCGCTCATCCCTACCTTAATTACCGTCAGCAAATGGCTCTAGCACGGAGCATTCGTAAGAACGGGACCATAGATTCGTGGCACCGCATCATGAGTCTTGAGGAGTTCAATCGGGATGACAGCGTACGCCTCTCCCACTACTTTCACTTCAAGTGAGCGCATAGCCTACCAGCCCGCCTGCCCTTTCATCACGCCCATCAGCTCTCCAGCGAAAGCAAAGAGGAAGAGTATGTAGACGCAAAGGAATGCGGTCAAATATCCGATTGTCGAGGCGCAGAGACGGCTTTGAGGTGCCGAGGGGTGCACGTTGTAGAGCTTGACACGTAGCCAGCGGTAGAGCAGATAGACTAAGTATCCCAGCAGTAGTCCTAGACAGGCTCCTGGCACCACGTCCGTGATGAAGTGAACGCCTAGATAGATGCGACTATACGCAGTAGTCAAGGCTAGTGCAAAGACGACAAGCGTGTACCAGCGATTGCGAAAAGCCAGTGAGGTAAACATCGCCAGCGCCATAAAGTTGGTCGCATGCCCTGAGATGAAGCCATACCCCCACGCTTTGTAGCCATAGACCGACTGCACTAAGTCTGCCGTCAGAGGATGGTAAGAGGGTCGTAACCGCTCAAAGTAAGGCTTGATCAAGCCACTAGAGAGCTGGTCGGCCACTGTAATCAGGAGCGCCAGCATAACCACGAGGAGGATAGACTCGCGGAGAGGCTTCTTGGCAAAAAGGAAGACAACCAGTCCGAAAGCAACAGCAATCCACGGCCAGCGTGAAGAGATGAGGTACATAAAGGCATCCCAGTAAGGGGTGTGGGTCGCGTTGAGCGTGAGAAAGAGCGAGCGCTCCCAGAGAGCTAATTGTTCGACCATATCTTCGTTACGTTGACTTCCGAGTGAGATGATTATTGATTGACAGCGACAGGCTCTACATTAGCTTTAGGCAGCCACCCCTCTGTCCCATCAGGTAGTACGACATGCAGATAGGAGCCACCCTCGGCTGTAGATGCGATGCATAGCTCGGCACCATCGTACAGCTCCGTCACTGGCTCAGCCACTGCGGGGTCATCCTCTAGAGCATATAGCGGAGCCTTGACACTGCACACGACAGCTACGTCCGTCTGCTTATCATAGTGACGACGATGTAGTATCATCAGTAAGGTACAGCCCCACAAGAGTAGCAGAATAAGCATCGCATAGAAAGATGTTCGTCGCACCCCCCTTGAGCGTCCCAAGAAGAAAGCCAAGCAAGTGACAACTGCCCCCACAAAAAGGACAATAGATATAACCAGCCAACCACTCATAGGAAGTGCATAAGCACAGGAATCTGCCCAGCGCCGTACGATCGGGTACTCCATAGAGGGCATATTCATCCTCGCCTCCGCGGCTAGGCGCAGATTGTGTCGTGCTTCCTTATAGTCTGGCGTCAGCAGTAGCGCCTTGCGATAGCTCACGATAGCCCATCCCCGCTGCTCCGTCTGGCTATAAGCGACACCTGCACGGTAGTAGCAAAGGCTCTGCAGACTTTCTCTCCCTGAGCACTCCTCGGCTGTACGGTCGTACATCTTAGCAGCTTGCTCATAGCGTCCCGCCTTGTAGAGCGTGTCCGCCTCTACAAAGGTCTGCGGTAGTTGCTCCGTATCCGAGAGGTCTGCACGACCACAAGAGCATAAGAGGAGACACCCCACAAGAAGCGTCGCCAAGACACTGCACACGCACTTACCGTCTCTATTTAGTATCATCATATATTTAACTCACTTTCCCTACATTGGCTCAGGACAGGCTCTCCTGATACAAAAAAAGAGCGGCAACTCGTACCGCTCTATCAATCATTTACTCATTTTGAGCGGAAGACGGGGCTCAAACCCGCGACCCTCAGCTTGGAAGGCTGATGCTCTATCAACTGAGCTACTTCCGCATAGACACGACCTCATCAGTCGTCCGAAGGCTGTGACTACATCGTGGGCAGTGATGGATTCGAACCACCGTAGGCTTACGCCAGCTGAGTTACAGTCAGCCCCATTTGGCCACTCTGGTAACTGCCC
>NZ_CAMYEZ010000093.1 GCF_947254915.1 uncultured Porphyromonas sp.
GTATTACTTACCGGTAGCTCCGTAGGGATTTTGAAGTTCCTACGGAGCTATTTTTGATTTTCTACCGAGGCTCAATATAAAAGTTCGGAAGAATGAAATGAAACTTCGGAAGAATGAAATCAAAGTTCCGAAGAATTTTCTGTTGTCTCCCTAGAAAATAAAAAAGCCCCACCGAGGAATTATCCGATTTTCCTCAGTGGAGACTTTGGAGAGCTCCTTTATTATAAAGCGTTTGCTTTGAGGCTCCTCGATATATGGTCTCTACCTTACTAAATAGGTGAAGACTATGAGGGTACTAGATTGCGGCAAGACCTGAGAAGCCCATAAAGGCCATCGCTAGAATGCCTGCGGTGATGAGGGCGATGGGGGTGCCTTTCATAGCGCGTGGCGTGCTACCCGTCTTGGCTAGCTGCTCGCGGATACCAGCAAAGATGACCATGGCGAGGAGGAAGCCGATACCGATGGAGACGGCGTAGACGAGTGACTCAGCGTAGGTGAACTCCTTCTGGATAACGAGGATAGCGACACCAAGTACACAGCAGTTTGTGGTGATCAGCGGGAGGAAGACTCCGAGCGCCTGATAGAGTGCGGGGGAGATCTTCTTGATGATCATTTCAATCATCTGCACGAGTGTAGCGATGACTAGAATGAAGGCGATGGTCTGCAGGAATTCAAGTCCTATGGGAACTAATATATAGGTCTGTACGAGCCATGTAACCATCGTCGCTAGGAGCAAGACGAAGGTGACGGCGGCTCCCATGCCTGTGGCGGTGGAGACCTTCTTAGATACGCCTAGGAAGGGGCAGATGCCGAGGAACTGGGAGAGGACTACGTTGTTGACAAAGACTGCAACGATGAATATGATAATAAATTCCATAGTAGTAAGTGTCTGTGTGATGAGCTGTGGCTAGGGACTAGCCGTTACGTCTCATGGGTTTGACCTATTGCTTCTTGGTGACAGCGTGATAGATGCCGATGAGTAGTCCTAGAGCGATGAAGGCTCCTGGAGGCAGTACGAAGAGTAGCGCTGAGAAGTCGCCTGGGTAAGCTCTCATACCAAAGAATGTACCTCCACCGAGCATCTCGCGAACGGTAGCTAGGAGAGTTAGTCCGATGGTGAAGCCTAGTCCGATGCCGACACCGTCGAAGAGGGATATGCCGACGCTACTCTTGGAGGCGGTGGACTCGGCACGTCCGAGGACGATACAGTTGACCACGATGAGCGGGATGAAGATACCTAAGCTCTGATCAAGTGCTGGCATGTATGCCTTGATGACCATCTGAAGTACCGTGACGAAGCCTGCGATGACGACGATAAAGGCTGGGATACGTACGGCATCGGGTATGAGTCGCTTCAGGAGGGAGATCATCACGTTGGAGCAGATGAGCACGAAGGTGGTAGCTAGTCCCATGCTGAGTCCATTGATGGCTGACGTGGTGGTCGCCAAGGTAGGACACATACCGAGGAGAAGCACGAAGGTGGGGTTCTCCGTAATGATACCATTGGTAATTGTCTTGATATACTTATTCATGGTCGTGCATTACTTAGTTGATTCGTTGGCATTAGCCTCAAAGATGCGCTGCGCATGGGCGATGCCCTGGAGGATAGCTCGCGAAGAGACCGTAGAGCCTGAGACTGCGTCTATAGATCCACCGTCCTTACTTAGCTTAAGGCTAGCGGGAGTGACCTTCTTGCCGATGAGGGACTTCTTTGAGGGCTTGGTGGTGGCGGGGTCTTGGTTGCCCCCGTAGGTTTGGCTTATGGAAAGGAGCTTGCCAGTAGCATTGAGGTCGGCTATGGCAAAGGCTGTGAGTGTACCACTATTGTCAAAGCAGACAAGCATCGGGAGGCGATGTCCATCGTAGTCATCACCACTGTTGGTGACGACGAGCAAGCCTGCCGTCTTACTCATATCGTTGGTGCCGTAGCTCTGGGTTAGCCAAGGCGTGCCGTCGTCAGCGGTACCGTTTTTCTCCTTATCCACTAGACGATAGGCGGGGAGTAGCGTGTTAAAGAGGCTGTCAATGACCTCTCGCTCGGGGAGCTCACAGTTGCTCTCGGAGGGCTGTGCCACGGGAGCACCCTCACCGATGACGCTCTGATAGACTCGGTAAGCTCGCTCGATGGCATCGATGAAGGCTCTACTGGAGATGGTTGCTGCGGTGATGGCATCGACCTTACCTCCATCCTTGGAGACTTTGAGTGGCGAAGCTTGGCTCATATCAAGCCCGCGAACGTCACGAATGAGGTCGGCACTGGGTGCGGGAGAGGTAAACCACTCCTGTATCTTAGCTCCTAGTCCAGGGGTCTCCTCGTGCTTGAGCACCTTGAAGCCGATGATCTGGCTCTTCATATCAAAGCCTACCATAATATCTATGTGACCAGCGAAGCCCTTATCTGTATAGGTCTCAATGGCGTAGCCGACGGGCTGCCCACCCTGCGTGGCGGGATAGACGGTGATGGGGTCTTCGCCCTCGAGCGTGACGGTGTCTCGCTCTTCGTAAGGATTGTTGTCAAAGGCAGGCACGATCTCTTTGATCGCCTCGACCTTAGCTTTCGTCTCGGCCTGTGCGATGGTATCTTTTGTCGCCACATTGACCAGGGCTAGGATACCAGCGATGATCAGACAGATGATCCCGAGTGAGAGGATCATATTGGGGAGTGTAGAGGGTAGCTTCTTCATCTTTTAGCCTCCTTTCTAGATTTGACCACATGACCGAAGTGACGTGGCTTGATGTAGGTGTTGAGTAGTGGGGTGAGCGCATTCATGATGAGGATGGCAAAGGACATACCCTCAGGATAAGAACCCCACAAGCGAATGATGACGGTGAGCAGTCCGATCATACAGCCGTAGATGAGCTGCGCACGGTGCGAGATGGGCGAGGTGACGTAGTCGGTCGCCATAAAGACTGCACCAAAGAGTAGACCACCAGTCAGTAGGTGGAAGAAGGGACTCGCGTACATCGCTGGGTTGTAGAGGTGCATGATGCCACTCAGTACGAATGCGGAGACGATGATAGCCACGGGCGTGTGCCAGGTGATGATGCGTCGGAAGAGCATATAGGCCAAGCCGATGAGAATGGCGATGGCACTCACCTCGCCCATGGAGGAGAAGTTGAAGCCGACGAGGAGCTGCAACGAGTCGGGGAGCTTGTCGATGGCTCCTGACTTGAGGATGCCTAGAGGCGTCGCTCCTGTGACGGCATCGGCAGCTTGCTCAGCCAGGCGAGCGGGGAGCTTCCAGGTGGTCATCTGCGCAGGATAGGAGATGAGGAGGAAGACACGCCCGACGAGTGCGGGGTTGAATATGTTGTTGCCCAGACCTCCGAAGGCCATTTTGCCAATGCCGATAGCGACGACACCACCCAAGAGGACGAGCCACCAGGGGAGCGAGGCGGGGAGGTTGAAAGCTAGGATGACGCCTGTCAGCAGTGCCGAGCCGTCCAGCAGACGACAGGGGCGGTGCAGGAAGAATCGGGTGATGACCCACTCCGTGAGCATACAGGAGGCTACGGAGATGGCGGTGATAAGTAGAGCGTCTGTCCTAAACTGGTAGAGCATGACGAGGAATGCTGGTATTAAAGCAATCAGCACCCCATACATATTCTTGCTAATGGTGTCACCGCTATGGATATGCGGTGAGGGTGATACGATGACTTGTTGTGCCATAAGCTATATATCGTAGTCGATGATGAGGATCGGTGATCTATCTCAGTGTGTATTACTTCTTGCGGGCTCGCATAATGCCCATGACGGTCTGCTTGCCCACACGTATGTAGTCGAGGAGCGGACGACCTGCTGGGCAGGTATAGCTACAAGAGCCGCACTCGATGCAGTCAACGATGTAGTTGTGCTCGGAGGTCTCCCAATCCTTGAAGATGGTGTCGCGCATGAGGAAGGCGGGGTTGAGACCCATAGGGCAGACCGACACGCACTTGCCACAGCGTATACAGTCCTGCATCTCGGGACGTGTTGACTCCTTGGCCGTGAGGATGAGTAGTCCTGACGAACCCTTGGCAACGGGGACAGCGGTATTTACGAGTGCTCGACCCATCATAGGACCACCGCCGATGATTTTGCCGGGCTCCTCGGCATAGCCTCCCGCAGCGTCAATGAGCGTCTGCATAGAGGTGCCGATACGCGCCTTGAAGTTGGAGGGATGCGTGATAGCTCGTCCCGTGACGGTGATGATACGCTCGATGAGTGGCTTGTGCTTCATAACCGCCTCGTAGATGGCAAAGGTCGTTCCGACGTTCTGCACAATGGCTCCTGTGGAGATAGGCAGTGCGCCTGAGGCGACCTGCTTACGAATGAGCGCATCGATGAGTTGCTTTTCACCACCTTGCGGGTAACGCTTCTTGAGCGGTACGACGGAGATGCTTTGACCTTCGGGCAGGAACTCCTTAGCTCGCTCCGCAGCATCACGCATGATGCGGATAGCGTCTGGCTTATTGACCTCAATGCCAATGAGCGTTCGTGGAGCATTAGCAGCCTTCATGATGATGGCGCAGCCTACCATGATCTCCATCGCCTTGACACGCATGAGCGCATCGTCGCTCGTGAGGTAAGGCTCACACTCGACGGCGTTGATGATGACGTAGGCGGCGCTTTGACCAGGAGGAGGCGAGAGCTTGACATGCGTTGGGAAGGTCGCACCACCCATACCGACGATACCCATCTCAGCGATGCGGTCGATGATCTGCTTGGCGTCTAGGTCGGTCTCAGTGATGAGCGTGTCGGTCTGGTCAATGTAGTCCTCCCACTCGTCGCCCTCAACCTTAATAAAGATGGCGGGCTTCTTAAAGCCACTGGCGTCCGTAATCTGGTCCACCTTGGTGACCGTGCCAGAGACGGAAGAGTGAATGTTTGCCGAGACAAAGCCTCCTGCCTTGCCTAAGAGCGTACCCACACGCACCTTGTCGCCCTTGTTGACGACCGCAGTGGCAGGCGCTCCGATATGCTGTGCTAATGTGATGACCACCTCGTCTGGAGGAGCGACCACGGTGATAGGTACCCCTGCGCTGATCTTATGGTCGTGGGGATGGATGCCCCCTATTCTAAATGTCTTTGCCATAGCTTCGTATTAATCTTTCTGAGGTACAGATGCTGTTGAAGAGGTCTCAGCTACAGGTGCTGTGGGTTCAGCCTTAGCAGGTGCTGGCTTTTCGGCAGGCACTGGCTTTGCAGCGGGTTCCTTGCGTGGCGGGAGGTTGACCTCGTGGATAGCTCCCGTCGGGCACTCGGCCGCACACTTGCGACAGAGACGACACTTCTGATGGTCTATGTAAGCCAAGTTATTCTCAAACGTGATCGCCTCAAACGGGCAGACCTTAAAGCACTTGCTACATCCGATACAAGCATTCGCACAAGCCTTACGAGCCACGCCGCCCTTGTCCTTGTTGACACAGCTGACGTAGAGTCGACGACCCTTGGGTCCCTTCTTGCGAAGCTCGATGATCATCTTCGGACAAGCCTTGACGCAAGCTCCGCAGGCGGTACACTTATCCTCGTCCACCTCGGGAAGCCCCGTCTCGGGATTCATATGGATCGCATCAAAGTCGCACACAGCGACGCAGTCGCCATTGCCTAGACAGCCGTAGCTACAGCCCGTCTCGCCACTATAGAGACCCGACTCGATCTTACAGCTGCGAGCTCCTATATAAGTATTCGTCCGAGGACGCGCCTCGCAGGTACCATTGCAGCGTACGACCGCCACGAGTGGATCGCTCTTAGCGACGCTCTGACCGAGTATCTCTGCGACCTTCGTCATGACTGGCTCTCCGCCCACAGGGCACCAAAGACCTTCCAGCGTGGAAGCCTCGCAGCAAGCTTTCGCAAAGCCCGCACAGCCCGGATGACCGCAACCACCGCAGTTCGCCTGTGGTAGAACCTCAGCGACCTCGCCGATGCGTGGGTCTTCTTTTACTTCAAACTTCTTGGAGGTGATAAAGAGTAGGATGGCACTCACTAGCGCTATCACTACGAGGACAAGGATGGTGAATAGTATTGTCATAGAAGTGTGTATGAACTTACTTTTTTCTCACGGTAAAGGTAAATGTGCGCTCAAAGCGGTGGCGCATAAGCCAGAGTAGGAGCACATAGAGAGTAGCTACACCGAGGGCTATCAGTATTTGAGCCAAAGTACTTACCTCTAGGTAGCTGAGGAGGATAGTTACGGCGATGATGAGTAGTGTGGGGACAACCATCGTGAGGAGTACTGCACGCATCCCCAGCGAGCTCCGCATCTCTAGAGAGACTTGGTCACCGAGAGCTATATCGCTGGGTAGCTGCGAGCGGTCGAGCGTAATCGTCTCCAGACGACTCTCCGAAGCGTGGCAATGCCCCGCCACCTCGCAGTGACTACATGCTGATGGACGTAGTACTGTGAGACTCACCTCACCGCCTTTGATGGCTGTTATGGTGGCACTTCGCTCTATACACTCAGGTTGCATCGATACTATAGGTTGCTCTGTAACAACCTTCGCAATCGCAAAGGTAGCAATAAATAATTAGTCTTAGTACGGTATCGGGAAACAAATTTCTCCCAAGCCCCCCTCCTTAGCGTGTACCTTGCGCTCGTTATCAGGGAGTTTTACCGCCCTGCGCAAAAGGTTGCGATAGCCTCCTGAAGCTTCGCGTTATCTGCTGTATCACGAGCGGTGATACGGATCATCTCACCCTTGACACCTCGCTGCGCGGTCGCATCGTAGACCGCAATGTTGTGCTCCTCCAGCAGATACTTGATGAGTTCAGCTGCAGTGGCGCAGTGTATCTGCACGAGGAAGAACGGCGCATCGCTCGGCATCACCTCGATACCATCTATCTGGCGAAGCTTAGTCTCCAGTTCGAGCGCATTGCGCTGCCACTTGCGTATCGGTAGGGTAAACTGTGCGGGGTGGATCAAGATATACTTCGCCACCTCGACCGCCATCGTGCTAACCGACCACGGGTCGATCACCTTTTGGATCTCCTTGACGACCTTCTTGTCGGCCGTCACATAGCCGATACGTAGACCTGGCAGGCCATACGTCTGTGTGAACGAACTGACGAAGATAATGTTGGGGTGGCTCTTCACATCACTCAGCGTAAGCGTCGGCTGTGTCGTAAAGGTCGCATAGGACTGGTCCACTATGAAGGAGACCTGAGGGTGTGCGCCGATGAGCTCCAGTAGCTCAGCCCGTGAGCGAAAGCGTCCCGTCGAGCTATTGGGCGAGCAGATCCAGCAAAACTCCTCTCCCTCAAGCTGGATCGCTTGCGTCTCCATATCCTCAGGAATATAGGTAAGCTGCCAGCCATAGCGCTTAGTCGCTAGCTCATAGTGCTGATACGAAGGCACCAAGATAGCACCACGCCGCCCCGCAAAAGCCTCCGCAATCGTGTAGAAGGCCGCCGTACGACCTGGGGTGATGACTATATTATCCGCATGTAGCCCATTACGCTTGGCGATCATCGTGCGGAGCGTCTTGTAGTCTGGCTCAGGATAGTAGCGCATCATCTCGACCATTCGGTCGTTGAGGTGCTCAGCAAGCTTCGTCAGCTCGGGAGCAAACCATGAGGCGGTGTCAAACTGTAAGGGTGGACAGACCGTATTTGTCATCTGAGTGGGATTCTTCTTGATCATAAACTACGCTTGTTTATACAGCTGTGAATGTTATTTCTTAGATACTTTGTTCTGTAGGTACTCGGCAAAGGTGACTATCTCTGGCGTATGTAGCGCCTCGTAGAGCTCCTCCTTATTATTATATAGTGTTCTCTCGCTAGTCTCCCCCGCATGGAGTAGGAGCTTGTAGCAGAGGACACGCAGACAGCGATCCTGAATCGTCTCTGCCGAGAGCGTGCCCGCACGATAAGCCGAGAGTAGCTCCTGGTAGCTCGCTAGCGGATCTAGGGGACCTAGGAGCAGATCATTGCCCGCTAGGATGGCAGCCACAGATATAGGCAAACCCTCCGCACGCTGCACACCTCGCATCTCTAGCCCATCAGTAAAGATGAGTCCCTTGAAGCCCAACTGCTCACGCAGTAACCCCGTCACGACAGCGTGGCTCAGTGAGGAGGGACAGGTCACGTCAGGCTCTAGTGCTGGCACCGAGAGATGCGCCACCATGATCCCCCCGAGTCCAGCCTCTATGTAAGCGCGAAAGGGGGCTAGCTCCACCCGCTCGAGCTCCTCTAGACTACCCGACACGGTGGGGAGAGTCTTGTGCGAATCCTTGTCCGTATTGCCATGCCCTGGGAAGTGCTTAGCGACCGACAGCACCCCGCCATCCTCCAGCCCCCTCGCTAGGGCTAAGCCATGCGAGATGACAATGTCAGGCGTAGCGCCTAGGCTGCGGGTACCGATGACTGGGTTCTTCGGATTATTATTGACATCCAGCACTGGCGCAAAGCTCACGTGAATGCCCATCACACGACACTGTTGCGCCATATGTTGTCCGAGCGTGTACATCTCCTCAGGCGTGCAGTGGTCCGCCAGCAGCTTCATACGCGGATAGCGTATAGTCCCCTGCAGACGCATCGCCAGCCCCCACTCCGCATCAGCAGTGATCAGTAGCGGGATGCGAGAGCGCTCTTGGAGAAGATGCGTAAGTCGATACTGATCGTAAGGCTCCCCCTTGCGAAAGAGGATACCCCCTGGATGAATCTGGTCTATGAGTCGCAGATAGCGCTCACGCGAAGCCGAGTCATAGCGAGGCTCCCAGATCGGGATGATCAGTTGACCGATCTGCTCCTCAATGGTGAGCGTACTGAGCCAGTCACTAGCCACACGGACGAGAGAGTCCGAGGCACGCTCGCTCATCGGCACAAGGTGCATAGGCAACTGCTGCGCTGTGGTACTCCCACCAGCACAACTAACCAGTATCCCCAGCGTCATACTAACCACGGCAAGGTGTCGCATAAACGCCCCACCTTGTACCTGCTTGCCGAGCGAAACGCACCAACGCACCAACTGCTTTGTATACTTCATACTGCAAAGATAAGCTTATCTGCGCAAAGGCACACACATTTGGTTAGAGATTACAGGGCTGACGCATTATAACTGAAAAGCTGATTTTGGTTTTGAGGGGAGAATGAAGAGCCTAAAAAGTGAACTCAATATAGTCTCAAAAACTCTTTGATTTT
>NZ_CAMYEZ010000094.1 GCF_947254915.1 uncultured Porphyromonas sp.
GTCTTATATCCACGTTGTCTGGACCGCCCACTTGGCGGGCCTGGCGCCTTGGTCTGCTCCTAGCCTATACACTCTCCCTATGACAAAAAAAATAAAACAATATAATGACGAACGAATGGCAATACACTCCCTTCACCCCAGAGGAGGAGGAGGGTGGCTCTCAACTGGCGCACGCCTTGAGAATACCCGCTGTGGCGGGACGCCTACTCTATCGTCGCGGTATCCGTACGGAAGCAGAGGCTCAGCGATTCTTTCATCCATCGCTGGAGGATCTGCACGACCCCTTTCTGATGCAAGATATGGATCTGGCGGTCAAGCGTCTCAACAAGGCGCTCGGACGCAAGGAGCATATTATGATATACGGCGACTACGATGTAGATGGCACGACGGCTGTATCACTAATCTATAAGTACCTCCGCTCGGCGGGCTGTAGCGAGCACCTCCTGAGCTACTACATCCCCGGACGGGACGATGAGGGGTACGGCGTATCTTATCGGGGCGTGGACCATGCCCACGAGATAGGTGCGACGCTAATCATTGTGGTGGACTGTGGCATCAAGGCTATCAACGAGATAGCCTATGCTAAGACGCTGGGGATAGACTTCATCATCTGCGATCACCACCACCCAGACGACCAGTTGCCCGATGCAGCGGCCGTCCTAGATCCTAAGCGCCCTGACTGTCACTACCCCTTTGAGGAGCTCTGTGGGTGTGGCGTGGCGTTTAAGTTTATGCAGGCCTTTGGTATGGACAATGGCTTCCCCTCCGCTTCGCTCTTTAAGCTCCTCGACTTGGTCGCGGTGAGTATCGCTGCCGACCTCGTCTCTGTGATGGATGAGAATAGGATCCTGGCGCACTACGGCTTGCGTCAGCTCAATCGCAATCCATCGATGGGGCTCAAGGGGATCATCAAGACTTGTGGTCTCGAGGGTCGTAAGACCACGATGGCCGACATTATCTATAAAATCGGACCAAGGATCAACGCCTCGGGGCGTATGATGAATGGCCGCGAAGCGGTCGATCTCCTCCTGAGCAATGATGCGAAGACGACGGCCCGCATGAGCGAGCTGATTGACGAGTACAACGTCCGTCGTCGTGAGCTAGACCGCTCGACGACCGATGAGGCGATGCAGCTCCTACAGGTCAATCCAGAGCTGGCGCATCAGCCCATCGTGGTCCTCTACCAGCCTGACTGGCACAAGGGGGTCATAGGGATTGTCGCCTCTCGTGTGGCGGAGTATACCAATAGACCGACAATCGTCCTGACTGGCACGAGCGATCGTATCGTCGGTTCGGCGCGCAGTGTGGGTGGCATAGACATCTACAGCATCATTGAGGAGGCGAGAGATCTGCTCTTGAACTTCGGTGGCCACACTTATGCCGCTGGACTGACCCTATTGCCCGACAAGCTACCCGACTTTAGAGCCTACATACAGAGCGTCAATGCGGTAGTTGATACGGATCGTGCGCAGTCCACACCGATAGAGGTCGATGCGGAGATAGAGCTTCGCGAGGTGACGCAGAGACTATACACGACGATACAGCGCTTTGCACCGTATGGCCCAGACAATTACCAGCCGCTCTTTGTCACGCAGCAACTCTATGATGGCGGTGGTAGTAAGGCCGTGGGGCGCAACGGCGAGCACTTTAAGGTAGATGCCATACCTACACTAGGATCTAGGAAGCACTGCCCAGGAATAGCCTTCAACCAAGCCCCCGCCTTCCGCTTTATCAAGAAGTCTTCGGCAGGAAGGGCGAACGCTCCCTTTGCCCTTGTCTACCAGATAGATGAAAACCACTTTAACGGAGTTGTCTCCCTACAGTTACTAGTCAAGGATGTCAAGCCACAACGACCTGGAGAGGACCTCTTTGCCTCCCAGCGATGAGACGGTTGGCACCCCTTCTAGACGTGGTGAAGCTGTCGACTGGGACTTGCTCCTGGAGGAGCAGGACGACCTATGGCGTGATGCAGCGACCGATCCGCGAGCTGATACCGAGCGTGAGTGGCTAGGCGAAAAGCCTTCACAGCCGACGGGCGATCAACCTGAAAAGGCTGACACCGCCTCTGCGGACGATGAGACTACCCCGCTAGGAGTGCTCCATCGCTACTGGGGTTACCCCGCCTTCCGATTCAAGCAGGCGGAGATCATTGAGAGCGTCTTGGCGGGACGAGACACGCTTGGGTTGCTACCTACGGGCGGAGGCAAGAGCATCACCTTTCAAGTGCCAACGGTGCTACACGACGGGCTGACACTCGTCGTCACGCCACTCATTGCGCTCATGAAGGATCAGGTGGACGGTCTCAACAAGCGGGGCATGTCTGCCACCGCTATCCACTCGGGTATGGAGTACAAGGAGATACAGCGCGCCTTGGACAATTGCCTGTACGGTGGGTGCAAGTTCCTCTACCTTTCGCCCGAGCGTCTGGCATCGCCACTCTTCCTCGCCTGTCTGCCCGAGCTACCGATACGGCTGATCGTTGTGGACGAGTGTCACTGTATCTCGCAGTGGGGCTACGACTTTCGCCCTAGTTATCTGAAGATTGCAGAGATACGTCGCTACTACCCCGCCGTGCCACTCCTGGCGCTCACAGCGACCGCTACGCCAGAGGTGGTCGCCGACGTGATGGCTCGTCTTAGCTTTCGTGAGCCGCATGTCATCAGTAGCTCATTCGCTCGGGACAACCTGCAGTATATCGTACGTCCTACGACGGACAAGGCGACGGAGCTCCTCCATATCCTAGCCTCAACGAGTGGCAGCGCAATCGTCTACTGTCGCAATCGCAAGAAGACGCAAGAGCTGGCTGAGATGCTACAGGAGACTGGTATCTCGGCACACTACTACCATGCGGGACTGACTCACACAGAGCGAGAGATCAAGCAAAACGCTTGGATGGCTGGCGAGGTGCGTGTGATGGTTTGCACCAATGCTTTCGGCATGGGCATCGACAAACCCGATGTGCGTCTCGTCGTGCACTGGAGTATGCCCGTGGCTCTGGAGGAATACTTCCAAGAGGCTGGACGTGCGGGGCGTGACGGACAGCGTGCCTTTGCCGTGGTGTTATACGAGCGTCGGGATCGTGGTATGCTCCTGCAGCGGGTGCAAAACGAGTTTCCCGACAAAGCTTACATTCGTGATGTGTACGATACCCTCTACAGCTACCTAGGCATTGGTCTCGGCGAGGGGATGGAGCGTAGCTACGAGATAGATCTTGAGGCGTTTGTGCGGACAGAACATCTGCATCCGATACGGAGCTTGAGCGCCTTGCATATCCTCGAGTTGGCTGGCGCCTGGGAGCTACTCCTTGACGAGGCACGCTCACGACTCATCGTGGAGGTCTCGAGAGAGGAGCTATACTACATCCGAGGCTTATCCGCCCAAGATGACAAGGTGCTACGGGCTGTCTTGAGAAACTACTCGGGACTCTTTGCCGATTACGTCTTCATCGACGAGCGTACCCTCTCCATACAGACCCGCCTGACGGGGGAGGCGGTTTACGAGAGCTTGGTCCGAATGAGCCAGCGAGGCATCATTCACTATATCCCGCGCAAGCGCTTGCCCCGTATCCTCTTCTACACAAGGCGGGAGCGCAAGCATCACTTCCTCATCCCCCCCGAAGTGTACGAGCTGCGCAAGGAAGCGATGACCAAGCGACTCACCGCTACGATCGCATACCTTGACAGTCAGCAGGGTTGCCGACAGGCGATGCTCCTACACTACTTTGGCGAGGAGCTCGCTGTGCCGTGCGGACGCTGTGACCTTTGCCTAGCTCGTAAGGCGCACTCCCAGCGTAGCAAAAGAACTTTGGAGACGCGACTCAAAGCTCTTCTAGAGCAAATGGAGGAGCCGTCACCTACTTTACAGGAGTTAGCCAAGAGGCTAGGGGTCAAGACGAAAGCTTTGCTCCCGATCCTGCAGAAGCTCCTCGAGACAGACGACCGCTACCGTACCGACGGGGTACACCTATATAAGAATAAGTAATCGAAAGAGTCATCACGATATGATCCTACACCCACACGCTAAGATCAACCTCGGGCTGCGTATCCTACGCCGTCGCCCCGATGGCTACCATGACATCGAGAGCTGTATGCTCCCCATCGGCTGGGCGGACCAGCTCACAGTAGAGATAGCTGCAGGCGCAGCGGAGGACTCGTACGAGATCGTTGGTCTAACGGGAGACTTGCCTATTGAGCGCAATCTCATCTACAAAGCGGTGCAACTACTCCGAGCGCACGACCACGAGATTCCTCCGCTACGGCTCAAGCTCGAGAAGCGGATCCCGTCAGAAGCTGGCCTCGGTGGTGGCTCTGCTGATGCCGCCTACACGCTCCTAGCGGTCAATGAGCTGTGCTACTTAGGACTCTCCACGGCACAACTAGAGACGTTGGCAGGAGAGCTGGGCAGCGACTGCCCCTTCTTCATCCAGTCCCGCCCCGTGCTGGTCACAGGTCGTGGCGAAAGGCTCACACCGCTCACGATGCCGTCCGCACTCCTCGGCAAATGGCTCCTCGTCGTCAAGCCCCCCATCGGTATGAGCACCGCCGAGGCGTACCGACAGGTGACACGCCACCCAGAGGCGGAGGGCAAGCTCGTGGCGCTACTTGAGCAACCGATAGAGCAGTGGCAAGAGCTCATCGTCAACGACTTCGAGCCCGTCGTCTTCGCGCACTATCCCGAGCTAGCCGCTCTGCGAGACAAGCTCTACCACCACGGTGCTCTCTACGCTGCCATGTCCGGTTCCGGCACCGCCCTCTACACCCTCTTCGCCGACAATCCCCTCTCGTCCACCTCGCTCGCTCCCCACCTCGCCGACCTCCCCGTCTGGCTTGAGCGTCTCTCCTGACCCCACCTCCGAGGAAATCAAAAATGCCTCGGTAGAAACCGAAAATCTTCCACCGAGGTATAAAAAAAATCTTCCGAACTTTCATTTCATTCTTCCGAAGTTTCATTTCATTCTTCCGAACTTTTATTTCCCAGCTCCGTGGAGAAATTTCGTTTCCTCACTAGAGATTTCTGATTTCCTACCGAGGGGGGATGGGCAGCTCGCATTGACGAGTGTCGCTACATCGGGTTAATTGATTTACGATGTTGAGTTTTTTGTATCTTTGAGGTGTAAAACAACTTCTTTCTATGAAAACAACTCATCTTTGGTTTACACTCTTCACAGCAGTGGTCATCACCTGCACCTTCGGTCAGTCGGCGCAGGGGCAAGAGACGGGTAAGAGTCTCAAGTGGAAAGTAGCTATCGGGCGATTCTCCAATGAGACTCAGTATGGTAAGGGTATTTTTTATGACCGAGAGAATGACCCTATAGCAAAGCAGGCTCAAGATATCTTGGCCGCTAAACTAGTCGCCTCTGGGAAGTTTATACTCCTAGAGCGATCGGATGCTGAGGCGGTAGCACAAGAAGTCACCGACGGGACTAGTGAAGGCTCTATCAAAGCAGACTATGTGATCCTGGGGTCGGTGACCGAGTTTGGTCGTAAGACTACTGGTCAGACGAGCTTGTTTACAGCAGAAAAGACGCAACAAGTCGAAGCTGCGGTCAACCTCCGTCTAGTAGACGTCGCAACAGGTATCGCAACCTACTCTGAGGAGGCAAAGGGATATGCAAACAATGTCAGCAAAAGTACTCTCGGCCTAGGCGGAAGTAGTGGTTATGACGCTTCGCTGGGAGACAAAGCCATATCAGCGGCAATAGACCAGCTAGTAGAGAATATTATCAACAAGTGCTCAGACAAGCCTTGGCGCACCTACCTCATTTCGATGGATCAAGATGGTACCATCATCGCTGGAGGAGCTTCGCAAGGGCTCTCCGTCGGAGACCGATTTGACATCTACTCAAAAGGCAAAAAGGTGAAAAACCCTCAGACGGGTGGCTTCATAGAGCTACCAGGCAAGAAGGTGGGTGCCCTAGTCATAACTATGACTCTTGGGGAAACACCGATGACTGAGTTCTCTCTAGTAGATATCGTAGAGGGAGATATAGACTCCTCAGACTTGTCTCAGTACTATATACAAGAAATAAAATAGAACTATGACACGAAACACAATTTGTAGCGTACTGCTAGGCTCTTTAGTCGCACTACTATTAGTCGCCTGCGGTACTGTCAGTGAGTCCACAGGAGGACTTACTGATGAGGGCTTTGTCAAGGTAGTGAGTGACAACTCTGCCCTGGCACAGACCACAGTCCAGGTGTTTGTCAATAACAAGTCACCTGAGAGTGTGACCGTCCTCTCCAAGAGAAAAGCTGCGAGCAGCCAGCCACATCTATATCTCAAGCCAGGCTCTTACAGCATCCGAGTAGTAGACGAAAAGGGAAACGTCCTGTACAACTCCAAGATCTTCTTGTCTACGAGGAAAACAAAGATCATTGAACTGCACTGAAACAATATCCTCCATACAATATGAAAAGGAACTACCTCATCAGCCTACTTGGTCTGATCTCTATGCTTACGCTCGCTAGCTGTGGGACGACCTCGCTCTACTCGTGGTATGGATATGACAACCAGATCCATGAGTTTACTAAAAAACGTACCCCTGAGAGCGAAGCGAAGCTCATAAAGACGTATGAAAAACTAATTAACACGCCCAACGGTGTAAGAAGAACTGTCCAGCCTGGCATCTGTGCTGAGTATGGGTATCTACTTCTCAAGTCAGGTAAGAAAGAAGAAGGCTTGGCAATGCTCAAAAAAGAGATCGAGCTCTACCCAGAGAGCACAGTCTTTATCTCACGTATCATTAAGCAGTTTGAAAAATGAAAACCTACTATAAGGCTTTAGCTCTAGGACTCTTCATGGGTCTCATGGGGCTACTTACATCTTGTGGTGTATCTAATCCCGTCTCAAAGGGGCAGGCTTATGCTGAGCTATACAGTCAGAAGCCTCTAAGCATCCTCGTAATGCCTCCGATCAACAAGACAAACAAGGTCGAGGCAAAAGAAGCTGTATATGCCTCACTATACCACCCTCTCGTAGAGAAAGGCTACTACGTATTCTCCCCTATACTCTCTCAGGAACTACTGCAAAGTGAGAGTGCTGACGATGCAGAAGTCTTTATAGACGGGTCTCTCAAGCCGTTTAACCAAGTCTACACGGCTGACGCTGCGCTCTTTACCATAATCAAAAAATGGCGCAAGATAGATCTATTAGCCCAGATAGAGGTGGAGATCGAGTATATACTCAAATCCACGAAAGACAATAAGGTGCTATTCCAGAGAAGCGCAGATGTTACGGTTGACTGCTCTGCTAAGGTTAAGACAAATATTGCCCTATTAGATCTAGTCGTAAGCGCTGTGTCTACAGCTCTCTCAGACAACGTCATCGGGGCAAGACGTGCCAATATGTTTATACTTTCTGACCTCCCTGATGGCAAATACGCACCAAACTTTGAGAAGGACAAGGAGCTTATAGCAGGTCCAAAAGATGTCAAAGGTGTCGTCAAGAAATAAGGACAGCAAGTAAACGGACCTAGCGTAGAGAGCAACGGTGTCTACTCACGCATTGATAGGTCATCACAACGAGACAGAAGGCTCTGTCGTCTAGGGAAGACGACAGAGCCTTCTGTTGCTTCATCCGTTATGCTAGACGATCTATTGCCCAAGCTTTGCGAGCCTCACTACAAACCATATCGAGACACTCCTCGTGCGACCGTTGTTGAGCAACCCGTGACGTGTGTCCCTACACGGTGTTACACGTCTCGTCTAACGTGTAGTCTCTAACCAGCCGTTGTGTCGCTCTTCTTTAGGATCTGTTGAGACGCTTGTGGGTTACCGACCGATGTTGAGAACACTAGGGGGCTGGGTGCGATGGGCGCTTGTATTACCTTTGCACCGTCAATTAACTAGACATAGGCTAAGTAACAGTGTCGTGGTTTTAACGGGGACGGACGCCCTCCCGCTAGACACTCCTGTGCGTCCCTATACCTCGTCCCATACGTCACGACAGCGGGCTACCCGTTAAGCGAGGCGAGCGAAGAGCGCTTTGTAGAGCGTGGAGAGGATTTTGTCGGCTTGGTAGACGGTGGTGACGTGATGCCACTTGACGCTGCGGTGTCCCTCACGGGTCTCGCGCACTTCGCACGCTTTGCCGTAGCTGGCCACACTCTTGAGGAGTATGTCGAAGGCTTTGCTCTGATAGTATGCCGAGCCACTGGGCGGTAGGAAGAGGATCATCTGCTCACGACGCAGCGATACCTTGACGATGCCAAGGTGGCTGGCCAACCGTCGCAGACGTGGTACCATAAGAAGCCCTTTGGTCTGCGGTGGCAGGGCGCCAAAGCGGTCTCGTAGACGATCGGCGAAGTCTTTTAGTTCGCGGTCACTCGCCAGCTCGTCTAGCTCACGGTAGAGCAAGATGCGCTCGCTGTCTTGCGGTATGTATTCGTGGGGCAGGGAGAGGTCGAGGTCGGTATCGATCGTGGTGTCTGTGAGCGCATTGCCTAGCTCCGCCTGCTGCTCCGTCTGAGCGGCAAAGAGCGCAGCAAAGTCCTCCTGCTTGACCTCGCGCACCGCTTCTTCAAAGACTTTGCGGTAAGTCTCGAAGCCTAGGTCCGCAATGAAGCCACTTTGCTCGGTACCTAATATATTGCCAGCGCCTCGTATGTCCAGATCCTGCAGGGCGATACGCATACCACTGCCTAGGTCGGAGAGACTCTCGATCGCCTTGACACGCCGTGCGGCAGCCTCCGTGAGTGTGCCCAGGGGCGGGGTGATCAGGTAGCAGTATGCCCGCTGGCTACCACGCCCCACACGGCCACGGAGCTGGTGCAGGTCGCTCAGTCCGTAGCGATGGGCGGAGTTAATGATGATGGTATTGACATTAGGCATATCAATGCCGTTCTCGATGATCGTCGTAGCTAGGAGCAGGTCGTACTTGCGCTCGGCAAAGTCTAGCAGTATCCGCTCCGTCTCGCTCGGGGTCAAGCGCCCGTGAGCGATCGCTATGCGAATGCCTGGGACGCACTCCTGGATCTGTCCCGCCACGCCGTGGATTGACTCAATGCGGTTGTGGACGAAGAAGACTTGCCCGTGGCGTGCTAGCTCGTAAC
>NZ_CAMYEZ010000095.1 GCF_947254915.1 uncultured Porphyromonas sp.
GGGCTTGCGGTTAACTTGGGGGCGAGCGAGCGAAGCATTGGCACAAACGACAGCCCCCACGGGTCTCTGGTCGTAGAGAGCCGTGGGGGCTGTCGTGATTTAGGAGCTATTTAGGGGCTGGTTAGCGCTCTTTTAGCGATGGGTTAGGGATGGCTTAGCGGTCTGTGAGCTGTCTGCTCTGGTTTACTCCTCGGGGATGTAGATGACCTCGCCATTCTCCAGCTCGTAGGCGATGCCGACGCGCTTGCCTCGGCGCTGACTGGAGGCGTCCTCGCTGTCGGTCGGTGTGTACCGCTCGATGGTGGAGCCTTTCTTGGAGATGATCTCCATATTGTCCTTACCGGGGTTCTTGATGATGGTAAAGTCCTCCTGCGTGAGCATCTCGGTCATGCTAAACTTTGTGACCAGTGCCACCATCAGCGCCACGGCAAAGACCATCGCCACGTCAAAGAGGTTGCTCACGAGCGACGATGGATCGGTATCGTCGTGGCGTAGGGTGCGTCGCTTACTTCTTCGTCTCATCTTCAGCTTGAGTTAGGAGTTCGTCGATGTAGTCGATGTAGATGAGCTCTTGGTGGTGATAGCGGTGCAGCCTCTGCAAGGTTAGATAGCCAATGGCGGAGACGAAGAGTCCCAGCACGGTGGTTGCAAAGGCGACCTGCATATTGTACGCCATAGTTGCCATATCGCCACTGCTAAGCCCGACGAGCGCTGGTCCCATTGGTATGAGGGTACCCATCAGTCCGAGGATTGGGCCGAACTTGGTCAAGACTTGCGGGTAGACGAGTCGCTTGTCGAGGCGTAGCTCATACTCGCCGATGAGTAGGCTACGCTCAGCAGCGGGAGCTGTGAGGAGCGAGCGCAGGAGCTCCTCAAAGAGGTCTAGCCGTGCTGTCTCTTGGCTTTCACCGCCTAGCTCTTGGCGCAGTCTGCCGAGTAGTGCGCTGGCGTCTTCACGCTGATGAGCGAAGTAGCGTCGCTGTAGTCGCTTGTAGCGCTGTGCCCGCTCGATGAGTCCGCCCAGCATGAGGAGGGCTAGGAGGAAGAGTAGGAGTAGTCCAATGATTACCGGTATGAGTAGACCATTGGAGAGGAGAAACATAGTGTCTGAAATGAATTTCATAGTAATCTGTTGTGTGTATAACTATCTTATTTGCGTGAGCCTTTTGCCTTGATGAGCATGGCTATATAGCCGATGAGCATGCCGCCAGCGAGGGTTGCGAGGAGGATGCACAGCTCTCTAGGTGAGGAGCTGTCTAGCTGGACCTCTGGAGCTTGGGTGCGCTCTGGTATGAGGATGTAGGCTATGACGCTACCCACGGCTAGCACCCCAGCCAAGAGCATAGCGAGCAGACGGAGGAACTCCCGATCACGTATCAGGCGAGGTATCAACTCGATGAGTAATAGGAGCACCACAGCAAAGGTTATGGTCACTGCCCAGTAATGAACCCCAGGTATGCTGTAGATGACGAAGCTCCTCAGGTAGCATAGCGCAGGTAGCATCAGTAGCGAGGGTAACCATACAGCTATCTGGTGGCAAGCGGTCATGACCGCTACGACTAGTCCCTCTCGATGATAGATCGTACGCAGAGGTCGGTGCGCGGGGCGGTAGGTGACGACTGCCATGGTGAGCAGTAGCTCTAGCGAGACCATCATGGCGAGTGTGGAGAGCTGCTCTGCCTGACGTAGCATAGCGTCGAGGGCTAGCTTGCTCACCCGCAGAGTCGCCTGATGGGTCGCCACCAAGCCTACGATATAGAGTACCGCATGTGCTAGTCGCACCCTACGATCAGATCGTACGGCTGTGGTGGTGAGCGCCACTAGGAGCGCAAAGATGGAAACGATGAGTATCATCTCTTACTTCGTACGCTTCTTACGTCTGCTGTAAAGGAGGGAGAGTACCAGTATGAGGACGAGTACGACACCTCCTATGATGACTATCTCGGTCGTGGAGAAACTATCCTGATCCTCTGCAGAGGCAGAGCCTGAGGAGTGCTTCTTGTCCTGAGCCTTGTCCGAGTCTTTTGAGAGTACCTGCTGCTTTTGGCCAGACTGTGAGGTCACTTTGAGCGCTTTGTCTAGGGCGGTGGTGTACTCTTGCTGTTGCTCGGGTGTGAGTTGATCTTGGATCATCTTACGCAGCTTAGCATTGTCACAGACCATACCGCTACAGCCAGCACCTGCCTTTGCCAAGCTCTCGGCATGGAGCCGAGCGATGGTCTGCTTTTGCTCAGCAGTCGCCTGCCAGTAGCCCTTGCGAATGGTCTCCATCATGGAGGCGGTGAGGTCTTGCAGGGCTGCGGGGTTGTTGCGCTCGAAGAAGTCAACGGTGCCGAGCTGGTGCTTGTCCACGACATACATATCGTAGAGAGCATCCCAGAGCTCCTTGTCGATGGCGGAGGGCTTCATAACGTTCCACGCATAGGTATTGCGGATGGTTTCGTCGATAGCATCTGCCGCTCCAGCGCCCTCTTTGAGCTGCTCACGCACATAGGTGGGGTTGAGGATGGTGGTGCGAGCTTCGATGCCGATAGCTTGCTTGATCTCCTGCGTCTTGACACGACGACGGTTGCGCAGATCGGTAAAGTAGCCCTCGGGGTCTTTGCCTGTGACGTGACGCACGGAGAGGGTGAGCCCGCCCATAAACTCATAGACGTGATCCAAGCTTAGCGCACCCCACGTATTGCTCTGACGGGGCTGAACGACGGCATCGGTGTTTTGCAGTGCCGCCTCAAAGATACCCTTGGCGGTCTCGCCCCAGAGCTCTTCATCTCCATAGATGGCGCCCATATTGTTCATATAGACCTCGGCAATCTCGCTCTCTTTCTCCCAGCGGTCACCGCTCTCGACGAACTCCTGAATGCCAGTACCGTAGGCACCGTTGAGACCGCCGAAGATGCGCTTGCCACTAAGCTTACGAGCCTGCTCGGGGGGAACGCCATGCTCTAGGAGTACACGCTCCGCCTCGACACGTCCGAGGGCAATCTGGTTGGGCGTCTTGCCATCCTTGGTCTCTGCGACGAGGTCTATAGCCTTTTGCAAGAGGAAGAGACGGGAGGCAGCGATGTCTCGGAGTTGGCCCGAGGTCTGTATGACCACATCCACACGGGGTCTGCCGAGCTCCTTGATGGGGATGACGCGTACGTCGATCACTTTGCCACGGCGGTCACGCACGGGCTCGACACCGAGGAGCGCCATAATCTCAGCGATGGTGGTGCCCTCGCTCTCGATGAAGCTACTGCTCCAGAGCGTGAAGCTCACCTTGCGCGGTATCGAATCGTTGTGACGAGAGCGGTAGTCAGCGATAAGCGCATCGGCTAGTTGCTGTCCATCTTCCCACGCCTTTGCCGTGGGCGTCATCTCGGGATCAATAGCGTAGAGGTTGCGCCCGGTGGGTAGTACGGAGGGGCTGGCGATGAAGTCCCCGCCTGGCGAAGGTGCCGTATAGCCACCACTGAGCGCATTGGCGAGCGAAGCTAGCTCGAGCTGTGGCGAAGTGACCAGCATACGCTTGTAATATGGTATCTGCGCTACGGAGCGACGTAACAGACTGATACCCTCGGCGAGGAGTACCAGCTTGGGGTCTTTCTTCGTCTCGGCACTGGCGGGCTTGCCGTGAGGAGGCATACCGCCACCCATTCCCTTAGGCATATCCTTAGGCATATCCTTAGGCATACCTTTGGACATCCCCTTTGGCATACCACCGCCCATCATACCTGCAGGCATACCGCCCATCATACCAGCCTGAGCGCTCTCCTCTTGTTGTGCCTTGAGGAACTGATCGGCACGTGCTAGCTCGGCACGACTAACGCCTAGTGACTGAATGAGCGCATCAACCTCTCCTGAGGGAATCTCCCGATCCTGAACACGAGCCACGAAGCGGTCGGCAGGACGGAGGTAACGAGCGTTGAAGTAGACATCGTCCTTGATCTGAGCGTCGGTAATCCGTCCGCGAGACTTGTCCACTTGAGCTAGTGCATAGGCTATCGGGTCAACCGAGAGAAGGCGGACACTGGAGCGAATCTTTTCTGAGCTGAAGGGGACACCTGTCGTGTACATACCGCCTACTATCTTGGCGTGAGCTAGCTCATCAACAAAGTTGGCAATCAGCTCAATTTCGTCTCTCGTATAGGGCTTGCTCATCGTGGAGTCTAGCTTGAGGTCTCTGTGGAAGCCCTTAGCAATGGTCATCTCTTTAATCCGCTTGGAGAGCACGTCGTCATCTTTTTCCGAAGCTAGATAGCGATCGGTCAAGTCGCGTAGCGGTTGCATCTCTTTGTCTAGCTGTGTATTGATAAAGGGCGGAGCTAAGTAAGAGACTGCCTGCCCGTAGGAGCGACGCTTGGCGATCATACACTCGCCGACGTTTGCCGTTGTGTAGTAATAGATGTGTGGCAGGTCGCGCACGAGTCTGTCGGTGTAGTCGTAGTTGCTTAGCGCTACCTGCTTGCCGGGGATAAACTCCAAACTGCCATGCGTGCCGAAGTGCATCAGGACATCAGCGTGCCAGCCGTTGCGAGCCCACAGATAGCTGGCTATGTATGGGTAAGCGGGTACGGAGGTGGAGCCGTGTACCATCTTGAAGTCTAAATCCCCGCTACCAGTTCCTGGCTGAGGTAGGAGAGCTACCTTACCATAAGTGAGTCGGGTCACCGCAATGCCCTCGACACCGTCACGCTCTAAGACGAGGTCGTGTCCAGGTATCGCTCCGTAGCGACCTTCTATGCTGTCCTTGAGTGCTGGGGGAAAGGTGTCATCAATCCACTGCGTCAGCTCTTTCGTCGATACAAAGGCAGGGTAGTTGCTGTGTAGCATCATCTGCTTGTTGCCCTCCGCATAGTTGTTGTAGAGTGCGCCACGAGACATCAGATCCTTGGCAAAAGCCTCCTCCGTGTCGGGCAATCCCGTCAGGTCGTACCCTTGGCTCTGTAGATACTTCAGAACATTGTAGAGCGAGGGCACAACTTCAATGCCTTGCGCCACGAGACTGTTTTGTCCAGGACCCTTGAAGTAGAAGAGTGCTATGCGCTTGTCCGCGTTGCTCATCGTCTGTAGCTTGACATAGCGGTGGAGTAGTGAGCAGAAGTCGGGCAGACGCTCGGGTATTGTGTGAAACTCCTTAAAGCCCTGCTTATTCTCCCGCAGTGTCACCAGCGCAAAGGGGAGGATCGTACCATCTATCTCAGGCGTTACGACTGTCTGGCTGAGATAGCCACCCCACATACCTTGCTTGTCTTTGATCCAGTCGTCATATAGCTCCGATACGAGGAGCGGAGTGAAGATAGGTACGTTGTGCTCCTTGAGCCAAGCGATGGCGGGGTCGCCACCGAAGCGACCGTGTGCGAAGTAGATGACCGCCTGTGGCTTGATCTCCGTGAGGAACTCCAGTCGACGTGTCATAGCGCTGATTGGGTAGACGTTAAAGCCCGACTCCTCTAGCGCTCCGATCAACTCGTCCAAGTAGTCTCGGCTTGATCCGAAGGGGCCTGCGATACCTGTAAAGAGCGCAATGCGAGGAGCGCCCTCCTTGTATCCATGCTCGTTGTAGTACTTTTGAAAGCTCTCGACGCTGTCGAAGGCTAGGTCGGGGTCTTCGTCCGTAAAGAGCAGGTCGTAGCCGTACTCTACAGGCTCTTCGATAGTGCCCGTACGGAGCGACTTACCGAGGATTTCCTTACGGATATAGTTGAAGGCCGAGCGATAGTTGCTCGTACCGCCATTAGTAAGGTACACCTCGAGCTTAAGCTGCTGGATGGAGTCGACATTGGAGATACTATTCTCAGGCGTTGTGGTCATGTAGGCGAGGTACTTCAGGCCCTTCTCTTCGCCCAGTTGCTTGATCAGTGCACGGTCCTCGTCGGTCCACTTGAGTCCCATGCCGAAGGCGATCATAGCGTCGTAGTTCTTCAGCTCGGAGAGATCCGTGACAGCTGTGAGGCGCACATTCTCCTTGTCGGTTGCAGCCGCCATACGAGAGGCTACGAAGTCTGGCATATTGACCAGTGCGACTCGCACTGGCTTAGGCCACAAGAGATAGGCGCAGAGGATGATGACGCCCAGCAGTAGTGTGGCGCCGATGTAGTAGAGATGCTTCTTAGAGAAAGTCATAAGAAAGAAAGTCTTAGTAGGGGAGAAGTCCTTTTAGTAGTTTAGAGAGAGCGAAACGAAGTAGCTACGTCCAGGCGATAGCGAAGCGCCCTGCTCGATGATTGGGGTCATATAGTTGAAAAGGTTGTCGCAGCCCAGTGTCAGGCTAAGGTCTAGGAGCGTCTGCCAGCGCTGTGTGACACTAGCCCTAAAGAGTGCATAGCCAGGATAGGAGGCGTACTTATAGTCTTTACTGGCATCGTCATAGACGGCAGACTTCACGCCACTGAGGTAGCGTCCGGTGAATTGCCCCGAGAGCGTGTACAAGCCCCAGCGGTGAGCGTACTGTATGGAGCCATTGATGTGGTGTGGTCTCGTGTTGCGGATATAGAAGGAGTGCGTCTTGCCCTGCACCTTCATCTGCTCTAGGACGAGAGCGTAGTTGATGTTGATATCAAAGTTTGCGAAAGGCGTCACCCGTAGCATCGCCGTACCGCTCCATAGATTGAGAGGCTTGTCCCCGTTGCGATACTGGAGGACACGCCCCTCCTGCTCAGGCCGCGTATAGATACGATTGTTGATGCGGTTGTAGGAGGCCGAGAGCGAGATATTCATAAAGGAGTTGTTGTACTCAGGAGTAATCATCACGAGGTGGCTGATCTCAGGCTTGAGGTCGCTGGCGCCTTTGATGCGAAACATACCTCTGTGGTCCCAGTCCATAAAGAGCTCCTTGAGCGAAGGCGATCTAAAGCCTTCGGAATAGCTAATGCGTAGGGCGTAGTTGTGATTGCGCCACATGATCGATAGACGAGGCGTCAGGTGCGTGCCATAGGTTGAGTGCATATCTTGCCGAATTCCTACGGTAGTGCTCCAGTTATTGTCCATACGCCAGAGCATTTGCCCGTAGAGCGTCTTGGTCGAAGCGCTGTGTACCTGATTGAGGTTGGTCACCTGTACGCTACGCAGGTTCTCGTGTAGTATCTCCACACCCGCATTGAAGCTCGGCTTGTAGGGGTCTTCCGTAGGGTCGTAGTTGTACTGCATGCGAGCCGTCTGCGTCAGGTAGTTAAACTGTGGCTCCCAGGGACCCTCCTCCTTTGTAGCGAGGAAGAAGTACTTGTCTCGCTTGTATCCCTCGATGTGGTAGCTAGCCTCTACGGAGTGTCCATCGGTAGGTTTGTAGAGCAGGCGTAGATTGCCCGTGGGGCTCTGATAGAGGTTCTTCTCCTTGTCGTCAAAGTTTTGCATACGGGAGTGAAAGCGTCCCGTAGCGGTCATCGAGAGACGCTTTTCTGGGGAAAGGTAGCGTAGCTGCTCTTCCATATGAAAGGTGTAGAAGCCGGGCATCGTGCGGGGTATATCTGCACGTACGCTAGGTAGCTCGTAGTCTAGTTGCTTGGCATAGCCACCTGTCGTGGTGCTGGTCACACGACCTAGCTTCATCACCAGACGACCGTTGTAGCGCTGTATGCTCTGCGTGTCGTAGTGACCTGAGAGCGTAGCGTCGAGCTTCTTGTGGCTACGCTTCGTGATGATGTTGATCACACCGCCTATGGCATTGCTCCCATAGAGAGCCGAGCTAGAGCCTTGTAGCATCTCGATGCGCTCTATCGAAGAGGGGTCTATACGCTCTAGGTCTACGCTACTGGAGGCTCCCTCGTTGGTCATACGCTCGCCATCTATGAGGAAGAGGTAGTAGTCTGCCGAGAGCCCTCGTATGCTCATCCGGTTTTGCGTGCCGTGGGTGCTCGTCTGCACGCCAGGGATCACCATCTGTAGCAGATCCTCTACGGATCGTGCCTGCACCGCTTCGATCTCTTTGGGCGAGACGACACGGATCGGTATGGAGATGTTTTTCATCGGACAACGTGTGCGAGTCCCCGTGACGACCACTTCGTCAAGACACATGACCTTCGTACTGTCTAGGAGTATCGAGTCTTGAGGAAGGAGTGGGGTCGCGGAGAGCGAACTGGCGAGGGTAAGTAGGGAGAGGAAGATGTATAGGGAGCTTTTCATATAGTAAAGTGTGAGTGTGTGGGGGGGGGCTTGGAGAGCCAATAGCTACTAAGAGCTAAGGTAGCTCGGAGCCACGGAGAGCGATCGCTCTAGTAGCTCCGAGCTGGTAAGGGAGAGGAAGACTACTTCTTGTCTGCCTTGATGATATACTCTAGGGTGATGTGTCCCCTCTTCTTCGTAGCACTCAGACAGTCTAGGACGCGGACGCGGACAATCTGACCAGCTGCCGAGCGAACGAGAAAGACAGAGGGATCAACCGTATCCTTGGGAGGCATACCCTCACTGCTGATGATACCTTTATTTAGGTATCCTTTCCCATCACCCTTGGGCTCTGAGGTAAGGAGGAAGTTGGCAGATTGCTTCTCGTACTTCCTTTCGTGCTTGCTCATGTCAAACTTCATCAGGAGTGTACCCTCACGGTCTAGCGTCCACTCGCTATCCTTAGGAGTAGGTATGTCAGCCATTAGATCCTTTTGGGAGGTGCGAGCGGCTGCGCCCTTGCCCTTGCCCGAGGTACCGCCATTGGTCTTGAAGTCGTAGCGGTGTAGCCCTAGATCCCATGAGAGATCGGTCTCGGGAGTCGATACGCTGACCACTTCGCCCTTGTCAAAGTTGATGTAGACCCACTTCGTATAGTCGGAAGCGTCTACGACGATCTTCTTGGTCATTCCCTTCTCTTGAGAGGGATTGGGTGCAGGCTTTGGTTCGTTCTTGTCGCTTTTGCACGAAGCGCATAGCAACAGCGTCATGAGAGCCGCTAGAGAGAGTAGGATTGTTTTTTTCATATACTTGGTTGCTTGGAAAAATAGATTGTATGATTGCTCTGCAAAGGTATGAAGGAGAGACTACGCAAATCAATACCTAAACGTCGGTATTTTCGTTTGTGCCGTCCCAATGCTCAGCCATGAGCGCTCCTCAGTACACACCTCTCAAT
>NZ_CAMYEZ010000096.1 GCF_947254915.1 uncultured Porphyromonas sp.
TTCTTCGGAACTTTCATTTCATTCTTCCGAAGTTTCATTTCATTCTTCCGAAGTTCTATTCCGCCCCTCCGTGGAGGATTTTCGTTTCCTCCCTGAGAATTTTCCATTTCCTCGGGAGGAGAGACGTAGAGGTTAATCTCTAATTTGCTTACCTTTGCATAGTCTCCGCTAATAGATATACCCTATGCGACGTCCTACCCTACTGATTCACATTGGTCTGATGATATTGGCTTCAGTCCTCATCGTCCTCCTAGCACTCCTTTGGATGAACCTATTCACACGCCACGGTTCGTCTGTTGAAATCCCTGACATATATGGTCTGCCAGCGAGCGAGGCGGAGCAACTCCTGGACAAAGCCCATCTGCGCTACGAGGTTGTTGACTCGGTCTATACGACTGACGTCCCCAAGGGGGCTGTCTACGACTTGACGCCCAAGCCAGGTAGCCGAGTCAAGGCGGGACGTATCATCTTCGTCACGCTCAACGCCTCCTACCCTCGCAACGGTATCATACCTTCCCTCATTGATGTCTCCGAGCGACAGGCACGTGCTCGTCTTGTTAGCCTAGGCTTCGAAAACATCACTCCGAGCTACGTGGCAGGAGCCTTTGATGACTTGGTTATGGGTGTACAGCTCCCCAATGGTCAAGTATTAGCACCAGGCACTCGTGTACCACTCTTGACACCGCTTATACTACTAGTCTCCGTCTCTACCAGAGACAGTATACCACATGGTGCGCTACAGCCTTACGACTCGATCACGGGATCAGGTGGATATGCGCTCCCCAGTGACTCAACATCACACTCCTTAGAACCTAACGATGATGAGTCCTGGATGTAACCCCGACAAGGAGCCACTACCCCTTGACGAGCAGGAGCTAGAGGAGGACCTCATCGCTACCGACGAGGAGGAGCAGTGGGTCACAGGGACGCACGGCGAGGAGCTGTACGAGCATTATCGAGTGCGGGTAGATCCAGGGCAGACACCGTTGCGCATTGACCGCTTCTTGGTGGATCGTATGCCACACACTTCGCGCCATCGCATACAGCTAGCAGCCAAGTCTGGACTCATATGGGTGGACGGTGCACCGGTCAAGAGCAACTACAAGGTGAAGCCCCTGGAGACCATCACTATGATGCTGGCTCATCCGAAGCAGGACTGGTCTATCACGCCAGAGGATATACCACTTGACATAGTCTATGAGGATGATCAGCTATTGGTGGTCAATAAGCCCGCAGGTATGGTCGTACACCCGGGTCATGGGAACTACAGTGGCACGCTCGTCCATGCGCTTGCTTACTACTTACGTAACGACCCACTCTACGATCCCAACGATGCCTCCGTGGGACTGGTACACCGCATTGACAAGGACACCAGTGGACTCCTCCTCGTGGCGAAGCGCACGGAGGCGAAGATACGACTGGCGAGACAATTCTTCCTCAAGACCACAGGACGGCGCTACCAAGCCCTTGTCTGGGGCAAGCTGGACCAGCCACAAGGCACGATCGAGGGCAATATAGCTCGTGACCCTCGCGACCGTACCCGTATGACGGTCTACCCACCGACGAGTGAGATAGGCAAGCCAGCTGTGACGCACTACACTGAGCTAGAGCGACTAGGCTTCGTGACGCTCATAGCGTGTGAACTGGAGACGGGACGTACGCATCAGATACGTGCTCACATGAAGTCTATCGACCACCCGCTCTTTGGCGATGAGCGCTATGGCGGAGACCAAATTCTCTGGGGACAGCGCACCAGCTCTTATCAGCAGTTTGTCAATAACTGCCTCAAGATATGCCCTCGCCAAGCATTGCACGCTGAGACTCTTGCCTTTGACCACCCCACGACGGGAGAGCGGATGCACTTCTCAGCACCACTACCCGACGATATGAGCCAGCTCATAGAGAAGTGGAGACGCTATGTGGCACCCCTCGAACTCTCTAACTAAGAATCATTGCAATATCCCATCATACCTTATGGACAGACCCAACATTGCGATCATCTGTGGCGGATACTCTGGCGAGGCAGAGGTCTCGCAGCGTAGCGCCCAGACGATCCTCAAGCAGATTGATCAGAGCCTCTTCACTCCTTATCTGGTCACCATCACAGCCGATGCGTGGAGTGTGACCGATGCTACAGGTCGTGAGGGGACGATAGATCGTGCATTAGTCGCACACTTTGGCGCAGAGGAGGTAACCTTCGCAGTAGCTTACATTACCATCCACGGTACCCCTGGAGAGAATGGTCTTCTGCAGGGCTACCTTGATATGCTCGGCATCCCCTACACGACGGGGGGTGTGCTCTGCGAGGCTTTGACCTTCAATAAAGAGGCGTGCAACGCTTACCTAGCGCATCACGGCGTGCACATCGCTCGCTCGCAGCGGCTCCACAATCAGACGAAGGAGCTCTCGCCCGAAGAGCAGCAGCAGATTGAGTCCACGCTACGTCTACCGCTCTTTGTCAAGCCTAATACGGGAGGCTCCAGCATCGCCACGACGCGCATTGAGCAGTGGGATCAGCTAGTCACGGCGGTGGCGGACGCTTACACGGCTGCACCCGATGTGCTCGTTGAGGAGTGTATCGTGGGCACCGAGGTGACCTGCGGTTGCGTGATTCTCCCCGATGACGCTTTCGCACTGCCCGTCACGGAGGTGGTGGCGCACGATACATTCTTCGACTATGACGCTAAGTACTATGGCAAGAGCGACGAGATAACGCCAGCACGCATCTCGCCTGAGCTGACGCAGCGGGTACAGGAGACTTCGCTGACGATCGCCCATCTACTAGACTGCTACGGCTTCGTACGCATAGACTTCATCATCGAGGCGGACGGCATCCCCACATTGCTAGAGGTCAATACGACTCCTGGCATGACGGAGGCGAGCTTCATTCCTCAGCAGGTACGCGCTGCTGGACTACAGCTGAGCGACCTTATCACACGTATCATCAAGAGCAAACTATCATGACTACACACACTGCCCCACAGCCCTACGAGTACGACTCAATACGTCCCTACCTCGACGAGGAGGTGCCTACCGTCGTTGCACAGCTGGCCAACCAACCTGAGCTACGTCACGTCCTATCGGCACTGCTCTCAGAGGAGGAGACGACGGCACTGATACAGCAACTGAAAGGTATCCATAGCGTTGACGACTTTAAGCAGCGCATATCCTACCCCCTCGTGGTACAGCTGGCGAAGCGTACCACTTTCTCCGTATCGCTCAGCGGTGCCAGTCGACTAGGCGGTGACCTGCCGACGACTTTCATCACAAACCATAGGGACATCATCCTTGACTCGGCCTTCCTCAACCTAGTCATGCGGGAGCGCAACTACTTGATGCCTCGCATTGCTATCGGTGACAACCTCTTCGGCAGACCGTGGATCGAGGCGGTGGTCAAGCTCAACGACTCTTTTGTCGTGCGTCGCTCGCTTCCGATCCGTCAGATGCTTCTGGCAGCTCAGGCGCTCTCCGCTTTTATCGATCAGAGCATACAACAGGACCACAAGTCGGTCTGGATCGCCCAGCGTGAGGGGCGTGCTAAGGATAATAGCGACAAGACACAGCCGAGCGTCCTCAAGATGATCGCTTCCTCGCAAAGCAATGATCCGCTGACTCAGCTGATGCGTGTCAACATCGCCCCCACAACTATTAGCTATGAGTACGATCCTTGCGACATCCTCAAGGCGTGTGAGCTACTTTGGCGCAAGCATCACCCTGAGGAGCAGTATGTCAAGGGACCCGAGGAGGACTTGATCAATATGAAGACGGGTCTACTCGGCTACAAGGGGCGGGTACACTTTGCCATCGGTAAGCGACTCAACGAGTTGATCACGCCTGAGCTAGAGGCTGAGCTACGCGCCCTGCCGAAGCAACAGCTCTATCCACGACTGGCTGAGCTCATAGACACGGAGCTGCATAGCAACTACCGCTTCTACCCGATCAACTACATCGCCTACGACCTCCTCCACCCGCACAAAGCGCATCCGAAGGAGCTCTACAGTGAGGCTGACAAAGAAAAAGCGCTCCGCTACATCGAGGAGCAGATAGCTAAAGCACCGACGGATGCTTACAGCGCCGACGAACTGCGCACGCAACTCCTCCAGATGTACGCCCAGCCGCTCTGCAACGCCTAAACAAGAAATCGGAGTAATCAAAGGTATCACATCTCTGATTACTCCGATTATGCAAAGACTTCTGACTTTCTAATCTACTCCTCCAGCAGGTCTGGACGGAGCGCTTGCGTACGGGCGACTGCCTGCTCGTGCTCCCACTGCGCTATGCGCGCTTCGTGCCCACTCAGCAGGATCTCTGGCACGCGCCACCCTTTGTACTCGGCAGGGCGGGTGTACATAGGAGGAGTGAGCAAGCCATCCTGAAAGGAGTCGCTCAGCGCACTATCCGCATCGCCTAGGACGCCTGGTATGAGCCGTATGGTCGCATCGGCAATGATCGCTGCCGCCAGCTCGCCACCTGTCAGGACGTAGTCGCCGATGGAGATCTCACGAGTGATGAGATGCTCACGGATACGATGGTCGATACCCTTGTAGTGACCGCAGAGGATGATAATGTTCTCCATAAGGCTTAGCTCATTGGCGACCGCCTGCGTGAGCACTGGCGCATCGGGCGCCGTGAAGATAACCTCGTCATAAGGGCGCTGGCTACGCAACTCGGTGATGATGCGGTCAATCGGTTCAATGGACATGAGCATCCCCGCAGCGCCACCGTAGGGGTAGTCGTCGATGCGTCCCCAGCGATTGGTTGCGTAGTCGCGTAACTGATGAATATGTACCTCGGCAAAGCCCTCTCGCTGTGCCCGCCCCACGATAGAGGTCGAGACAAAGGGCTCGATCATCTCAGGCAGTACGGTGATAATGTCTATGCGCATATGAGCGTGTGGTCGAAATAGTAGTCAAAGCGGGACGTGTAACGGTTGTAGGGACGCACGATCTGTGCGTCCGTTCCCGTTAAAACCATGTCGCTGAAACATTTGACGGAATGGTCTTCGTAACTTTTGATACAACGGACGCACAGATCGTGCGTCCCTACAGCGGGTTACACGACCGTGCGTCACCATTGCGTTGTTTCCTCGCTTATGCGAAGGTCAGCTCTTGGATCAGGCGGGGGCACTTAGCCCACTTGTCAATCATGAAGAGGACGTAGCGGATATCTACCGAGATGGTGCGCTGTAGATCAGGCTCAAACTCGATGTCACCACTCATAGCCTCCCAGTTGCCATCGAAAGCTAGACCGATGAGGTTACCGTTCTTGTCAAAGACAGGGCTACCTGAGTTACCACCCGTAATATCGTTGTCCGAGAGGAAGCAGGTGAAGAGGTGATTGCCCACACCGTAAGGTGCGAAGTTCGCAGGATCGCTCAGCAGCTTGAGGATCTCAGGCTGTACGGCGAACTCGGTGCTGTTGGGATTCTGCTTCTGGAAGACACCACGCTCCGTCGTGAAGTGGTAGTACCACGCACCATCTCCTGGCTCGTAGCCGAGGATACGCCCATAGCTCATACGCATCGTGAAGTTAGCGTCTGATGGACGTAGTGCCTTAGGCTGGAACTCGCTCATAGCGGCAAAGAGTTCACGCTTACCCTTCTCAATAGCGTGGTTGTACTCTAGGTACTTATCCAGCAAAGATGAGTAGTACATCAGTACGCTCTGGACGAGCTCTTGTACAGGATCGTTAGCGAGGGTCTCCTTTATCTTGTTCTGATCCATAGCCAGTACGGACATCATCTTATCCTCATAAGGGACGACGCTATTGGCGAAAAGCTCCTCAGCATAAGCCTTGTAGTCACCACCGAAGCGCTCATCAATAATCTGATAGATGAAGGGGAGGTTGTCAGCTGGTAGCTTCGTACGTAGCAGTGCGAGCATAGCAGGGAGTACCTCACGGTCTAGGTTAGGTAGGTAATCCTTGTAAAGGTCTGTCAGCTCCTTCTTGTCACCAGAGCCAGCTGCCACCATAGCCCGATAGCCAAGCATCACGACCTCCGTGCCACTCAGCATCGTCTCAATTATATAGTTGAGCTGACGATTGTAAGGAGCAGCCTCCTCGTAGGCACGCTTTAGGTCGGGCAGGATATTGCCGTAAGGCTTGCCTGTACGTGCGACCCACTGAGTGAATGCCTCCTCCTCGGCACGCTTGCGATCTATCACGTGGAGCTTCTCGAGACCACGGTTCATACCGATCGAGTTCTTCCAGTAGTTCGCACTCTGAGCATATTTGCTAGCGTACTTGATGCGGGTAGCTTGGTCAGCGTCCATAGCGCGCTTCCAGATCTCCTGCTTGACACCACGAGCCTCGATGCGGGGAGCGTTCTCATTCTCAATGCGATCAATCACACCGTAAGAGGTGAGGTAACGATCGGTAGAGCCTGGGAAGCCAATGGTCATTGCGTAATCCTGCTCCTGGTACCCCTTTAGAGAAACCTTTGTATAGTAGACAGGACGGTAAGGCTTGTTGCTTGCTGCGTACTCAGCGGGCTTGTTGTTGGCATCAGCATAGACGCGGAAGACGCTAAAGTCGCCCGTGTGACGAGGCCACATCCAGTTGTCCGTATCACCGCCAAACTTACCGACGCTGCTCGGTGGAGTCATCACGAGACGAACATCCTTAAACTCATCGTAGATGACGACATAGTACTTATTGCCAGCGTAAAATGGAGTTACCTCCACAGCGTCAAAGGGAGACTTCGTGTACTCCTTGACAATATCCTCAGAGACCTTTTCAATCGTCTCTTGACGCTTAGCCTCGTCCGTGATACCAGCCACAGCCTGCTCGATGCGAGCCGTCACGTCAATCTGCGCACGGAGGTACTTGACAGAGAGACCTGGGATCGGCAGCTCCTCACGGAAAGATTGAGAGGCGAAGCCGTCACGCAGATAGTCATGCTCTACCGTACTCTGGCTCTGGATCGCATCGTAGCCGCAGTGGTGGTTCGTAAAGAGTAGTCCCTGATTAGAGACCGTGATACCCGTACAGCCACCTCCGAAGATGACCACGCCACGTGCTATCGATGGCTTGTCTAGATTGTAGAGCTGGTCTAGGGATAGGTTAAAGCCCAGCTCACGCATACGAGCTTCGTTTTGCTCGTTAAGCTCACTGAGTACCCACATGCCCTTGTCGGCACGTGCTGTAGCACTGCACACGAGGAGTGCACAGAGGGTCAGGAGCAAGGTCTGTAGTTTGTTCATAAGACGCTTATCTATTAAAGTTAGTATTGTGTTTAGTTCGTCAAGATTAGCTGTAGTGCATCCGCTTTGGTACGCTTCTGTAGCCACTCCTCCAGCTTGTTTCGCTCCGCTGGGGATATACGGTGCGACGGGGTCGTCACGAGGATGTGGAGGACTGAGTCTTGCCCCTGGATAAACTCCATCGAGGGCATCAGCCGCACCTGACTTATGTCAGTAAAGACGGCTCTCGCCTCATCGCTCACATCGTGCGTCAGCGACTTGTAGTAGTCGTAGCGCAGGAGCGTACGACGCAGTGAGTCAATCTCGGCACGCTGCTCAGAGGCGGTGCGTTCGGATCGCTCGTAGAGGTCACGTAGCAGGACACCGCCCAGCTGCTCGTAGTCCGTAGGAGCTTCATTGTCAAAGCCTTGGTGCACCTGTAGCTCAAGGCTTGACAAGCCGTAGCTAGGGAGCAAGGCTGAGATGCTGTCGATTGTCTGAGCCGAGAGTGGTTTGCCGATCAGCACCACATCTATGTAAGGCGCCTTTCCGTCCTCGCCACGTACCAGCGACTGGCGGATCACCTGATGATCTGATGAGACAAAGTGGTCTGCGACAAACTGCTTGGCACGCTCCTCCTGATAAGAGTCTCGCACCAGACGGACGCTCAGGTAGATGCTCGGTATGAGCGTGCAGACCGCTATGACGGTGATCCAGCGATAGCTTCGCTTGCGTATATCCCCCGAGGCGACAGGCTTCATCGGGAAGCGCATGATGCGCACCATCACAAAGGTGGCAAAAGCGATAAAGACCGAGTTAATGAGGTAAAGGTAGATGGCACCGAAGAAGAAAGCCCAGTTGCCCGTGGCTATGCCAAAGCCTGCCGTACAGAGCGGAGGCATGAGCGCCGTAGCGATAGCCACGCCAGGGAGCACCTGTCCCTTGCTCTTGCTACTACCCGCGATCAGTCCCGCAGCACCACCAAAGAAAGCGATCAAGACATCGTAGATCGATGGCTCCGTACGTCCCAGGAGCTCGCTACCAGGCTGGTCTAGTGGGGTCAAGAGGAAGTAGATCGTGGCGGTCGTGATGCTGAAGAGTGTCGTCAGTGCGAGGTTGCGCAGCGACTTGCGCACCAGATCTAGGTCGGCAATGCCGAAGCCTAGTCCGAAGCCGATGATTGGGCCCATCAGTGGGGAGATAAGCATCGCACCGATGATGACCGCTGTCGAATTGACATTGAGTCCTATTGAGGCGACGAGGATAGCGCAGATGAGGATCCATAGCTTGGTACCGCGAAACTCCACATCCCCCTTGAGCGACTCAATGGTCGCCACGTCGCCCGCCTTGTCCTCGCGAAAGTCGAGTAGCTTGCGTAGCCAGCTCCAGGCACTCATCCACCAGATGTTTTCCTCTGGCTGTTGGCTGTTAGCTGTTGGCTGTTGGCGATTAGTAGTCTTGCTAGGTGCCGGTTGATCCGTTGTGACCGCTACTTTACTCTGGCTAGGCGTTGTAGTAGCTTTGCTAGGTGC
>NZ_CAMYEZ010000097.1 GCF_947254915.1 uncultured Porphyromonas sp.
TCTAGACAATCTTGCAAGCAAGATTGTGAGACTGTTGACTTTTGCAACAGTCTCACATTACGCAGGATGAGTTCATCCACGGCACACGATCAAGGAAATCGGAAGATTCCTCGGTGGAGATCTTCAAATTTCCAGTGAAGAACAAAAAAATTCTTCGGGACTTCGAAATCTTTCTTCCGAAGTTTCATTTCATTCTTCCGAAGTTTTATTTCCCAGCTCCGTGGAGAATTTTTGATTGCTCCGTGGAGCTTTCGGATTTCCTCGGGAGAGATTGCAATCAGCAGAGATGTAGAAGTAGCTAGAAAGGTGAGTCTATAGCGCTACCCATCAAGGTTGTAGCCCATATATCCACTAGAGGTCGTCATAGGTAGTCTCTAGAAGAGAGGATTGTAATGCATCGGGCCACATTCAAAGCGTCAGAGATTTCGGGAATCCTTGATTTTGCAACTCGTAGACGGACGGCTGAAGATCCTTTTGTCTCCAGTTTTTTATTCGTATCTTTGTAACGGTCTTGACGACCGCTTCACTGACAATTCATTTTCTAACTATAAAACAGGAATAAGCTATGAGACAATTCTCTCTACTCCTCCTCACACTCCTCTCGAGTCTCGTCATGGTCGCACAGAAGCCCCAGACAGAAGGCGAGAGCAACGAGTTTACCATCATCAAGCAGCTCCCCATTACCTCTATCAAGGATCAGGCAAACAGTGGTACCTGCTGGTCTTACTCTACGACAGGCTTCCTTGAGTCTGAAATACTTCGCAAGGGTGGTCCCGAGGTAGACCTCTCTGATATGTTTGTCGTCAACCATACTTACCGTGACAAGGCTGAGAAGTATGTCCGTCTACACGGCAAGGGCAACATTGCTCAGGGTGGCTCGTTCTACGATGTACTCTACGTGTTTGGCAATTACGGAGCTGTACCCGAAGAGCTTATGCGCGGGCTCAACTACGGTACGACCAAAAATGCTCACAGTGAGCTAGAGGCTGTCCTCAAAGGCATACTTGACGCTGTCGTAGCGAACCATAACGGTCGTCTCTCCACAGCCTGGAAGAGCGCTTACGACAAGGTCGTAGACACCTACCTAGGCGAGCTGCCTAAGGAGTTTACCTACCAGGGCAAGCGCTACACGCCCAAGAGCTTTGCTGAGAGCCTAGGCATCAAGGCTAGCGACTATGTTTCACTGACGAGCTACACGCACCACCCCTTCTACACAGCTTTCCCCATTGAGATTGAAGACAACTGGCGCTGGTCTAGCTCGTGGAATCTACCCATCAACGAGCTTATGCAGGTCATTGACAATGCAATTGAAAAGGGCTACCCCATCGCTTGGGGCGCTGACGTAAGCGAGGTAGGCTTCACACGTGACGGTATCGGCGTCCTAGCTGACGTAGAGGCTATCGAGACGAAGGGCTCTGACCAGGCTCGCTGGGTAGGTCTGAGCTACAGCGACAAAGCTGCCGAGATCCGTCGTATGATCAATCGTGCTGACTGCCCTGAGATCGAGCCAACACAGGAGTTCCGCCAGGAGGGCTTTGACAACTTTACCCTCACCGACGACCACGGTATGGTCATAATTGGCAAGGCTAAGAACCAGCTCGGTCGCCCCTTCTATATGATCAAGAACTCTTGGGGTGAGAGTGGCAAGTACAATGGCATCTGGTACGTATCTAAGAACTACGTAGCTGGTCGCACGATGAATATCGTCGTACATCGTGATGCTATCCCCGCAGCTATTGCTAAGAAGCTCGGTCTGAAGTAATCACTTCCCGCTAGACAACTAGAGAGTCCCCACACCAGTCTTGAGAGGCTGACGTGGGGGCTCTTTCTTTAATCTAGACTTACGTGACAAGGCTCTTATCATAACAATAATCTCCGCTTGCAATCGTTGTATTAGAGCCAGTCTTAGGGGGCAAACGGCATAAATTCGTCGGGCCGAAATTTGGCTGTTTCAAAATTTATTCCGACCTTTGGCGAGAAAGTAGGTATTGTTTTCTACCGTAAGTGACAGGTACGAGAGGAGCTATCTGCTATGGTATCAGTTTCTTTAATCCACTCATTATTGACAGACGCACATCATTTATCAATCAAGACTTTATGATAAGTAAAAGTAAGAGCTTTGTCGCCTTCGTGGGGCTTATCTTTGTGGCATGCACTCAGCTAGCAGCCCAGACACCCCACAAGACCTCATCACCACCCCTTAGGAGGGTCTCCCCGACGAGAGTCGTGACTGCACGTGACTCTCTCGGAGTCAGAAATCTGCTAGCCGATGGCTACAACATTATGACGGCAAGAGATGCCGAGACGCGCATATCCAATGCTGAGATGGAGCGCGCACTCGAGAGAGAGGCTCTCGAATACCCTGCAATAGATTTATATGGCGAAGACTCGTGGACTGACTGGGTAAACCCCTTTGCTGGGAAAAGTAGCCCACGTATCCCCGCTACATATGATATTGACTGCTCGGGATTCGTTATGCCTCTAGAGGGTACTATGCGTGTCACCTCCAACTATGGCTACCGTGCTCGCTATCGTCGTGAGCACAAGGGCATCGACCTAGCACTCCGCACAGGCGATGACGTACGAGCCGCCTTTGATGGTAAGGTACGCATCCGAGGCTACGAGCGTGGTGGCTACGGCAACTACATCGTCATACGTCACCCCAACGGTCTAGAGACTGTCTACGGACATATGAGCCGTTGCATAGCGCAGGAGGGACAGATCGTCAGAGCTGGGGAGGTCATCGGCAAGGGCGGTAGCACAGGTCGTAGTACAGGTCCGCACCTACACTTCGAGACCCGCTTCCTAGGCATTGACATCAATCCCGCACACATCATTGACTTCGGCGTAGGCGCTCCTCAGAGTGACTACTACACTTTCGTCGCTCCTAGAGGCTACAAGACCTATGCTTACGAGGAGAGTAAGGCTTCATCAGATACCCAGTACAAGGCGAAAGCGAAGAAGAACCGCGTCTCTGCCTCGCGTGCCCCACGGATATACCGAGTCAAGAAAGGCGATACCCTCTCAAGCATTGCCAAGAAGACTGGCACACCCGTAAGCCGACTCTGCAAGGCAAATAATATGTCCTCACGCGCTGTACTGCGTCCAGGACAGTCGCTAAAGTACTAGCACGCACACGTCTTCCTCACAGCGGGAGCTCCAATCCCCTTTGAGCGAAAGATAGATAACTCAAGTAGAATTAAGAGAGCAGGGTGTGTCCTCGGGTACACTTTGCTCTCGTTACATTTGCCCCCATAGTGATGCAACTACGATCCACTACTCTCTATGCTATACTCTTACTGCTACTTCCCCTGCAGGGATCGGCGCAAGAGGACACACTCAACGTCTTCCAAACTCTAGAGCTACTCCAGCAGGCGGAGCAGCGAGGAGAGGCTCGTTATGGAGTCTCCGTATGGCGCATTGACCAGCGACAGCCGCTCTTGAGCTACCATGCCACGGAGCGCTTTACACCAGCCTCGGTGACAAAGATCTTCTCCTCTGCCACAGCACTGATAGTCCTAGGCGCTGACTATCAGTTTCCCACTGAGATCGGTTACCGAGGTACCATCACAAGCGAAGGGGTGCTCGATGGCGACCTCATCATCGTAGGGCATGGCGATCCGTCACTTGAGTCAAAGCACTACCCACGTCGCAAGGGGATCTTTTACGACCAAGTCTACCTAGCACTGCAAAAGGCGGGCATCCGTCAGATACGTGGTCGCATCGTCGTTGATGCCTCGGCATACTGCGACGAGGGCTATCTAGAGGCGTGGCCTCGTGAGGACTGGGGCAGACGCTACGCACCAGCAGTCTATGGGGTCAACCTATGCGACAACATTATGCAGGTCGGCATCTCCGCTCAGGATGTGACAAGAGGAGCCACCGAGCCCTCCTACCTCCACCCCGCCACACCAGGACATGCGTGGCAGATAGACATCCAGTTGGTCAAGCGTGGCAATCAGCTAGCCATATCTGCAGATAGAGAGTCCCGCACCACACGACGCCTCTCGGGTCGCTTAGCTCGAGGTAGCTCTAAGCGTCAGGTCATCGCCTGCGATCTGAGCAATCCCGCTATGGCACTGGCACTGCAACTAGCAGAGCATCTCAAGCAGCGTGGCGTAGAGCTCTCCGAGTGCCAAAGCGTCGCTTACTATGATCGGTCTGCTCCAGTACTCACTACCCTACTGGACATCTATCTAAGTCCTCATATGAGCGAACTGATACGCACCTGCAACTTTCACAGCGTCAACCTCTACGCAGAGGCTCTCCTCCGCAGCATAGGCAACCACTTTGCCACGGTGCAGCAAGGCGGGTGCTTCTCAACGAGCCAAGCCCTAAGACAAGAGATGAACTACTGGCGAGAGACCTGCGCCCTCCCTGCCGATCAGCTAGAACTCTACGATGGCTCTGGGCTATCGCCTCGTAGCAAGCTGTCGCCCCATGCCCTAACGGCCGCTCTGAGACAGGTCTACCAGCTACCATTGCCTATCTCAGATCCCTTTATCCTCTCCTTACCACAAGTAGGATGCCAAGGCACCGTGCGCCACTTACTACCAGCATCAAGCCTCACCGCCTACTTCAAGAGTGGCTCCATACGAGGCGTGCAAAACTATGCCGGCTACGTCAGCTACAAGGGCCACACCTACTGCGTCTCCCTCCTCGCCAACAACATGCGCCATCGCCCCACCACCCGTAGCACCATGAGGCGAGTGCTAGAGACGCTCTTTCCCCCTCTCCCAGCGCCAAGCACTTCTAAGCCTTGAAACCTTCGTAACAGTCTCATTTTTGCTACCTTTGTGGTAGACATCGGCACTAAGCCGTCATTCATCATAAGAACTTTATGAGTACGCAACAATTCAAACGCACTTTAGTCACCACGGCCCTCCCTTATGCCAATGGGCCTGTACATATCGGACACCTAGCAGGAGTCTACGTTCCTGCCGACATATACGTTCGCTACAAGCGTATGAAGGGCGACGAGGTCCTCTTCATCGGCGGTAGCGATGAGCACGGCGTACCTATCGCTATCAAGGCAAAAGCCGAGGGCGTCTCTCCCCAAGAGATCGTAGACCGCTACCATACATTGATCAAGGAGTCGTTCGCTCGCCTAGGTATCGACTTTGACATCTATTCGCGCACCACATCCGAGACGCACGAGAAGACGGCGAGCGCATTCTTTACCAAGCTCTACGAGTCGGGCAAGCTGATTGAGCAGACCTCGGAGCAGTACTACGACCCTGAGGCTAAGCAGTTTCTCGCAGACCGCTACATCACGGGTACCTGTCCGCATTGCCACAACGAGCGCGCCTATGGTGACCAATGCGAGGCGTGTGGCACCTCCCTCTCGGCGACCGATCTGATCAATCCTCATAGCGCTATATCAGGGGCTAAGCCTGAGCTACGAGAGACGAAGCACTGGTACCTCCCACTGGGCGACTACGAGAGCTTCCTCCGCAAGTGGATCCTCGAGGGGCACAAGGAGTGGAAACCCAATGTCTACGGTCAGTGCAAGAGCTGGCTGGACCTAGGACTACAGCCACGTGCCGTGACGCGGGACCTAGACTGGGGTATCCCCGTACCGCTCCAAGGGGCTGAGGGCAAAGTACTCTACGTATGGTTTGATGCGCCTATCGGCTACATATCCAATACGAAGGAGCTACTTCCTGACAGCTGGCGCACCTGGTGGTGTGACCCTGAGACCCGCATGATCCACTTCATCGGCAAGGACAATATCGTCTTCCACTGCATCATCTTCCCCGCCATGCTAAAGGCGGAGGGCTCGTTTAACCTACCAGACAATGTACCGGCGAACGAATTCCTCAACCTCGAGGGTGACAAGATCTCGACCAGTCGCAACTGGGCTATCTGGCTCCACGAGTACCTTGACGAGATGCCTGGCAAGGAGGACGTGCTACGTTATGTCTTGACAGCCAATGCGCCTGAGACCAAGGACAATGACTTCACATGGCGTGACTACCAAGCGCGTAATAACAATGAGTTGGTCGCTATCTACGGCAACTTCGTGAACCGTGCATTGGTGCTGACACACAAATACTTCGACGGCAAGGTGCCTCCGCTGGGTCATCTCACAGAGATCGACGAAGAGATGCTCCGCGAGGTGGCAACCATACCCGCAGAACTGGACGATCAGCTGGAGCACTTCCACTTTAGAGAGGCGCTCAAGACCGCTATGCAGCTGGCTCGCATCGGCAATAAGTACCTCGCCGACACGGAACCCTGGAAGGTGATCAAGAGCGACCCCGACCGTGTCGCTACGATCCTGCACTTAGCTTTGCAACTGGTGGGCAATCTGTCGATTGCTTTTGCGCCCTTCACACCTTTCTCCACACGTCGACTCCTCAGTATGCTACAAATTGAGGAGAGAGGCTTTGCTTTCTCCCGCTTTGGCGCTACAGATCTACTTCCCGAGGGGCATCAGCTGGGTACGCCCGAACTGCTCTTTGAGAAGATTGAGGACGAGGTGATTCAGACACAACTGGACAAGCTCGCTGCGATCAAGAAGCTTAACGAGGAGCAGAACCGTCACCCCGAGGCTCTGCTGGAGGATGTGCCATTTGACACATTTACCAAGAGCGATATGCGTGCAGGTCGTATTCTAGCTTGCGAGAAGGTTCCCAAGGCGGACAAGCTCCTGCGCTTCTCCATCGATGATGGCATGGGCGGACGAACGATCGTCTCGGGCATCGCTCAGTACTACAAGCCGGAGGAGCTGGTAGGCAAGACCGTCGCCTTCGTTGCTAACCTTCCCGTGCGCAAGATACGTGGCGTCGGGTCGCAAGGTATGATCATCTCGGTCGAGGACTACAAGACGGGACAGCTACAGGTGGTCACGCTGCCTGACACGATAGCGCCTGGTAGCAAACTGGTCTAGCCTCATAGCGACATGCGCATCCCTCTAGTCAACCTTCCCCAAGAACATCGCCCCTACCAAGCTGAGCTCGATAGTAGCATCGGGAGGGTTGTCGCCTCGGGTGGATACATCGGCGGTGAGGAGGTGCGTGCGTTTGAGGCGGAGCTGGCGGCCTACCTGGGGCTGGCTCCGTGGAGTGTCATCAGCTGTGGCAACGGGAGCGATGCACTTCTGCTGGCTCTGGCTGCGCTAGAGCTACCCCGTGGTGGCGAGGTAATCATTGCTACGCACAACTATGTGGCGGCTGCCGAGGCGGTCTGTCATTTAGGGCTCCGACCTGTCTGGGCTGACGTGATGCCCTCGCTGAGTAGCGATGGGCGTGTCTCCTTTCAGATGAATGGTTCGCCAGACTATCTGGAGTCACTTCTCACCCCTCGGACGGTGGCACTCATAGCGGTCAATATGTACGGTATGCCCTGCCCCGCAGTCGAGCTGGCGCACTTCTGCAAGCGACATCAGATCCCGTGGATTGAGGACAATGCACAGGGGATGGGTGGCGTAGTCGAGGAAGTTTCGGGATGCATAATTACTCCTGTACCGCTAGGCACACGAGCTACGATCGGCACGACGAGCTTCTTTCCGACGAAGCCGCTAGGCTGTATGGGCGACGGGGGCGCTGCTTTCGTACCGCATGACCAGCAACTGGCGGAGCGTTTGCGCCAACTGGCCAACCACGGACAGCGCACACGTTACCAGTACGAGCGGTGTGGCTACAACAGCCGTCTCGATGCGCTCCAAGCAGCTGTACTACGGGTTAAGCTAGGTCACCTGAACGAGGCGAATCGACGACGTAGCTTGCTAGCCGACCGCTACGACGAGTTGCTGGCGGACCTTCCGATGGTGAGACGTCCGTGGCGTAGTGGGGACCGACCCGAAGCGCTCTACCTCTACACAATCTGCGTACCCTCTGACAAGCGGGACGGACTACTCAACGAATTGCGTACAGCGGGCATCGACGCACGGGTCTACTACCCGCAGATGCTTCACCAGATAGCGGCCTACAACGCCGGCTCCTCTGAGGCTTCCTGCCCCATAGCGGAGGAGCTCCAGAAGACGATGCTCTCGCTACCGATAGCCCCAACGACCTTCTACTTGCAGGTTAGAGAGATCTGCGAGCGGATCAGACAATTTCTACTATAAAAGCCTTTACCCCCACTATGACAGCGAACCACAGCGACCTAACAACCTTCGCTCTTAAGCCACTCCACAGCCCGCTCCGCTGGATCGTCGTGGGGTGCGGACACATTGGCCGTCGGCACATGGAGCATATCTCAAAGCATCCGCAGACGCAGTTGGTCGGGATGGTCGACGTGCTACCCGCTGCGGAGTGTGGCGCTGCACAGTTTGCTGAGATTCCCTTTTACCAAAGCGTGGAGGAGCTGCTGGAGCGTGGAGGAGAGACCTTTGATGTCGCGTCGATCTGCGTTC
>NZ_CAMYEZ010000098.1 GCF_947254915.1 uncultured Porphyromonas sp.
CTCGTAGTGCCGCAACAATACGGAGGAGGTGCGAGTGTCCTCAGCTAGGATCAGATCAGCCTCACGTAGAGCCTCTAGTCCACGTAGGGTGATATCTCCAAGATTGCCTATAGGGGTCGGGACGACCGTCAGTTGAGCCATTGTAGTTAAGACTGTACTCTTGACTGGCAAGAGATATTACGGTGCAAACTTACGAAAATCTAGTGGAATCAAACATTACCGCCTAAATCTAAACTAAATTGTACCCTCTTCTTGGAGTGTGACTCCGTAGATTTCCCCAGCTGCAGCAACAAACGAAGGCATATCGCCTTGCCGTAGCTGTACCGTGAGGTGGTACTGGGAGGTGTAGTCCTGAGCGACAATCTCGGCGCCGTGGTTCTTGACCAGAAGCATCACAGGCCCCATCAGATCCATCTGAAAGCTAAGCGTCACGCTACTATATAGGATGACCTCTCGGACTGTTGCCTTGTCTAGAACCAGCTCGGTCGTAGAGCGATAAGCATCAATCAGACCACTGGTGCCGAGCTTAACCCCACCGAAGTAGCGGACGGCAGCCACAGCGACGTTGGTTAGGTCACGAGAGATCAAGCGTCCTAGGATAGGCTTGCCCGCAGTGCCTGAGGGCTCTCCATCATCGTTGGAGCGAGTCTCGTTCGCTTCGTCGCCATAGATTGAGTAAGCCCAGCAAACATGCGTCGCACTGTAATGCTCCTTGCGAAGCTCCGAGATACGCTCCAAAGCTTCCTCGGCACTAGAGACTGGATAGCAGTAGCCGATGAAGCGACTGCGCTGTATGTTTTGCTCGGCAATGGCTGGCGACTGGATCGTGTGGTAAAAGTCTTTCATCGCTAAGGCCTTCTCGTATTAGTTGAAGTTGGGTTGCTGCGAATAGTCGCTCTCCAGTATGTTGACGTCCCCACTCTTGTGGTACTGCACGCCATCAGCTCCTTCGGCGGTGATGACATAGTAGTAGACCCCGCTGGGCACAGGTTTGCCTCGACAAGTGCCGTCCCAGCCTCCATTGGGGTCGCTCCAGCTGTAGATGAGTCCGCCCCAAGCGTCGTAGATGCGAGCTTCAAAGGATACGAGCGACTGATGAACCACTTGAAAGAGGTCATTGACACCAGGACTGCTAAAGGGGGTAAAGACGTTGGGCACCTCAAGCCTAGAGCTTTGCACTGTCACCACTACTGGCTGAGAGGTGGCTGTGCAACTGGCCGTGCGATCGCTCGCCGTGCCGTAGAGCGTGTAGGTACCCATCTTGTCAAAGGTGTACTGGGCTTGGCGCCCGTTGAACTGCATTACGACAGAAGCGTCCTTAGAGATGGTAGCTCCCTCGGCAATGATGATTTGGTAAAGTACCGCCGCTGGCTCATTAGCGACCAACTCTATCTCCACTGTAGCGGGAGCGGAGAGACTCGAGGGGAGCTGTCCCGCATTGCTTGCCGTCGAGTCGGCAGCCTGCGACTGACCAGAGCTAACCAGCCGATAGCGAGCATGCAACTCAATGCGATGAGCCTGTAGCACGGGGCTCTCTATGGGCAGGTCGTACTGCTCTGCCACGCCTTTGGTAAAGCGGTCCCCTATGATGGCAAAAGAGGTGTCGCTCAACGGAGCTATCAGGTGCCACGCCCCACCATTGGTCTCGGGGAGTAGCTCTTCCTTTTGCTCTGCGGTGAAGGCATATGTCTCCTCTTTGTAAACGAGGTCTTGGTAGCGCACGACTAGCCCACGATCCGCCTGTATGGAGGTGCCTTGTAGCGTGCGGTAGGATATGGGAGGTAGCGGTCGAGAGAGTGTGAGCGTCACCTGCTGACAAGGCTCCGCAGCATCGTAGTCTGCTGTCAGAGCAAGGTCTCGTAGAGAGACACGACTGTAGTCAAAGATCCAATAGTAAACTCGTGTCATCATGATCTGACTAGGCTGAGCGGTGAAGTAACCGCACTCCAGCTGAGCATTTGGCACGGTGACGGTCGTCCCTGCGTACTGAGCCGTAGCCACAGGCTGCGCCTCCTGTATCGAGGTCGTGTAGCAGTAGAGCTTCTCTCCCGCAGCTATGGGAAAGGTCAAGGTAACTGCGCCACTCCCCTCTCCCGAAGCCGGATGATAAGCCAAGAGTCGCACCTGTTGCCCTATGGGCGTGTATGGCTGGCTCAGCTTGCCTGGACTAGCTGAGATGCTCTGCGCCGAGAGTGTTACGGCAGAGCTTATGAGTATGAGGAGTGACAGGATCAGGCTTCTAGTCTTCATGTGGCGTGCTACTATATATAATGTATCCAAGGAACCAGCTACTTGCGTCCACAGATTGTCTTGTAGTCGCAGTACTTACAGACGTCCAGTACTTCCGTTTGAGGGAACTTCAAGGCTAGCAGTTTGTTTAAGTAATGTATGACAAGCTCTTTGAGTTCGTTCAGAGCTACAGTTCCCTTAAAGCTTATCGCACCTTCATCTGCTGGGATAGCGGGCGCCAGCGAATAGAGCGTAGGCTGTATCTTGCTAATCCCCTCCTCCGCTTGCTGCGCATAGAGCATCGCATAGAGACAGGACTGTAGTATGTAGCCTCCCAGCTTACAGTTGCTCGCCATCTTACGCCAAGCGTCAAGCGTATCTGTGTCTAGCTCCTCCACTGTCTTAGGCTTTTTGATAGCTCCTGTCTTGTAATCCACGATGCGATAGTCTTTTCCATCGATTATATCCACTCGGTCGGGCTGACCCGTGAGGTGTATCGTATGATTCTGACCACTATCATCCGTCCACTCGAAGGGGAGGTTTGTCATCTTCGTCTCGCTAGCGAGCAGTTGGAGCGAATGACCAGCTTGGAGCAAGCGCTTGTCTATCTCTATAGCCTTGCTAATGTATCGCTCCAGGTCTGTCAGGAGGATTTCGTCGGGGGCACTCTTGTCAGAGACGATCTTTTTATAGAGCTCTTGCAGCTTGTCGCGGCTCACCGTGTGCTCTAGGTCTGAGACTTCGCTCGTCTTTTTCAGCCCTTTGTAAAACCACTCCAGATAAGCGTGCACCATAGAGCCAAGCTCGATCTGCGTCACGACTCCGAGCTCTTGGCGTGGCTCGCCGATACCTTTTATCTTCTTGAGGTAAAACTGGTAAGCGCAATTGTAGTAGGTGATCAAGTCGGAGGGAGAGAAAGTCTTCTCGCCCGAAGCTATCTGCTCCATATAGCGATGCACCTCCTCGTCATCGTCAGCGACAGTGTGCTCCTGCTCATTCCTAGCATCTAGCGAGTCAGCATAAGTGGACTCATCTAGCGACAAGTTCGTCAGGTAGCGTATTTGGTCCACATAGCGCGAAGGCTCCGTTGAGGAGATACTCTTAGGACGTGTGTCTTGGAGTAGATAAACCTGCTTAGCACCCTGTATGAGGCGGTAGAAGTGGTAGGCATTGGTATCGTCCTCAGTACGGTAAGTGGTCATACCGAAGGCGCTCCGTAGCATATCGGGGATGAGCGTCGTGGTATGGCTTGACTTAGGCAGATCGCCCTCCTGCACGTTGAGCATGATCACATAGTCAAAGGTGAGCGTACGTGTCTCCAAGAAACCCATCACCTGCAAGCCCTCCAGCGGAGCTCCCTCGAAGGGGATACTCCCCACAGCCATCAGTTGCTCCAAGAGATAAGCAACAGGTTTCGGAGCGTTTAGTAAATGATGTATGCCCTCGCTTGATTGTAGCAGATTGGACACCTGCGTGACGTAGCGGACGATTTGGTCTAGAGCTTCCGATAGGATTACGTGATCTATTGACTCGTCATCCTCTGTTGCTTCCTCTGTCTCTTCGTCTGTCGCTGTCGTCAACCCTTTGAGTAGCTCTAGCAACTGACCTATACGAGTGAGTAGCCCTACCCCCGTGAGACTGGGCGTGAGCAGATCTAGTAGACGCTGTCGCACCGCCTCATCTGCATCTCCAGCAACTTCCTCTATGATCGTGCGAAGCTCTGACGCTGTGATGGCGTAGTGGTGCAGAGTGATCCGATCCATCAGCGCAGTCGTAAGGTCGCCAAAGAGCTTTCGTGTCAAGGGAGCAGTCAGCCAAAGCTTCAAGCGCGAACAGGTGAGCTTGACACGCTCCACCCTTGTCTCCGACGAGGATACGAGACCATATATATTAAGGTATCGGCGTATCCACGTCGCCACAGAGGTATACTGGAGAGGATAGCCCATCGTCACGTTGAGCGAGGTGCAGGCAGGTTGCTTGAGCGAGTTCATCAGCGGGATGAGCGTCTTCTCATCGTTGAGCACGATAGCTATGCGTAGCTCCTTGAGCGCTGTGTCATCTTCCTTAGTAATCTCAGCGATGAGGTCGTTGACCACTTGTGGCTGTTGAATGGTTGAGTTGAGCGAGAGCAGGTGTACCTCTGGCGCATACTTACGGGCGAAGTCTTCGTCTAGAACGATTCCTCCGAGGCGCTTGGCGTTTTGATCTATCGTATTGTAGAGATGCTCATTAAAGTCCCCCTCAGCGTCTATTGAGACCCTCTGCCAGTAGAGCTGCACCTGTAGCGCATCGGCATCTGCGCTTTGGAGCTTCTTGATGATTGCTCGCTCTGCGGGTGTCAGGTTGTACAGCCCGACGAAGTTGACGAGACTAACTGCCGAACCGCTGTAACGCCGTAGCGCTCTGAGCAAATCATCACTTGTAAAGGTATCCTCCGCCACGATCCTATAAGCGCCTGCTCGGTAAGCGACCTTAAGATCGGCTAAACGCACATTAAATAGCTGGTAAATGTCTCGCCATACCATGGCAAAGTGGCGATACCCTCCCTGTGGACTATCCAAGTCCTGGTCTGATAGTCCGCGCCAAAACTCTTTGATAGCCTCTCGCTCCTCTTCGTCTAGATAGGCGTAGCTGTCTAGGTCATCTAGATTCTCTAGGTTGATCAGGAGCATCTCCACATCTGCCAAGGCTAGATCCATATCCTGGAAGTCTCGCAGCATGCGCTCCGTCTGGCTTAGGGAGAGCATCTGATCTGTCTCCACCTGCCCCAGCTTCTGATTGGCTAGATAGGTCGCATAGACCTCATAGAGTATCGAGATGAGAGCCGTATTGTCTAGGATAACCCGCCCAGACATCTCTGTGATCCACTCATCGATGGTGACGATACGAGGCAAAATCGTCGCAGGCTTATCCTGTGGCTGTGTCACCAGCTCACGCTGTAGGAAGGTCGCTGCACGCTTTGTCGGCACCACCACCAACTGATTCCTCAGCGGGACCTCACTAGAGCGCATTCGACTGACGACCTGCGAGAGAAAGCTGTCATTAGAAGCCATAGATACCCAAGACTAAAAGGTTATTGCAGATGTGTAGCCCTACCGATGGCCAGAGCGAGCCTGTAGCCCAGCGCAGGTAACCCAGCAAGAGGGCTAGGAAGAAGATCTGCAGCATCCCCATAGGGTTGAGGTGCATCACGGCAAAAAGTAGTGCGGGCAGGAGGATGACAGCCCATCGGGGAAAGCGCCTTAGCATCATCCACCCTATGAGCGCCCCTCGAAAGAAGAGCTCCTCGGCAATTGGGGTCAGCACCCCTACGGTGAGAAAGAGCACCCATAAGTTCTCACCCTCTATGAGTGTAGCTTGCGCCTCCTGAGATGCCTTGCTCCAGTTGCGTAGCCAAGCACCACCCCACCCCTCAGGCCAGACGGAGACGAGTGCTTGATTGCACCATGCGAGGAACAGATAGATAACTACAGCGAGGATTGCATAGAGGAGGAAGCGGGACAGCTTTACCCCCTTCCAGTATTCCTTCAGCGGTTCGAATGGGAGGGCTAGCAGGGCACTAGGTTCCTTCGGAGCAGGCTCATGGTACAGCCATCGGTAGCCCCACAGGTAGGTCCATGTGGACAGAAGAGCTCCCCCGCCAAAAGTTACGATACCCGCCCACGTAATCGGTAGTAGTGGATAGGCTAGCACAAAGAGGATTAAGGTGAAGAGGAGCAGTAAGACCAGCATCAGAGCACTCTAAAGTAATAGCCCAGCCCCATCGTGACACCCAGCTCGCCAGCACGACCATAGTCATCGCGCACCGTCGTAGCAAAGAGGTCGCTCAGACCGTAGTAGAAGTGTCCGCTCAGCGTGATCCTATGCTTCTCAGCTATGTCTAGGCTCAAGACGGGTCCGCCCTTGAGTCCCCACGAGAACTTGCTAAAGAGCGGATAGACATGCCGTCTCTTCACGACAGCTCTCGTCTCCTCGCTTGGCGTGGGGCTGCTCACGTCTCGTATGATGTAGCCCACGTTTGGTCCCACCTCTAGCCCCAGTTGAAAGTTGCCAAAGGGGTAGTAAAGATGCGCCATCAGCGTCAAGTCAATGAAGTCCATATCTCTCGCAAAGTTGTAGGCGATCGGCTTCGTATACTCCTCTCGCCAGCCACGCTGCTCGTAGGAGAGGCGCATCGTCATGCCCGTATAGTTCTGATTGGTCAGTAGCACCGCCACATAACCCATCGCCCCTAGGTGAGGAAGCATCTCCACACGTGGCACTAGGTCTAGCATCGAGCCACTCACACCTCCTCCGCCACCTATACGCACCTCCAGAGGCTTCAGCTGCGAGCGCTGAGCCTGCAGTGGTATGACTGAGGTGAGGAGCAAGAGGAGCAGTCCGCTCCACCATTTCTTAGGACTTCGCATAGCGCTTACTTACTCTGCTAGGGGGATCTGCTGACGCTGCTCCCCACGTGGACTATAGGTGATGAAGAAGAGGTTCAAGTTCGTATAGCCCCCTCTCCCAGAGCTGCGCCCCGTGATGGCTGGTGCAAAGAGGAAGCCAGACTGCAACCCATCCTTTGGCAGTTGATACTGGAACTGCTGGAAGCCACGTCCATAGGACGATATAGCTGCGATAAAGTAGCGCACCACGTCATATCCCAGTAGTGCATAGCTCGGGTAGCTCTCCTCTATATCACGGCCGTACCAATGCTTGTACGCCTCTCGGACACGCTGGCTCTCGGGAAGCTCCTTGTCCCAGTAAAAGGTGGAGAAGATCGTGGCTCGCACCTCTCGCAGGCGCTCATCTATCTCCTTGCCGTAAGTCTGCCACTGCGGATATCCGAAGAGCTGATAGTCACTCGTCGAGAGCCGCGCATCACGCATTGCGTCTAGTACAGCCGTAAGATCCGCCTTCTTGCTAGAGTTGAGTAGGATCACGCACTTCTTACCGCTCTGACGAGGCCACTGACCGATGGTTAGCTCTCGCAGAGAGCGGCTCTGCGTGGAAATGCCAGCCTCACGACAAGCACTCTCGATCGCCTTAAACTTGTCCGCCTGATCACCCTCGCCACAGCGCACGAGTAGTACTTCGTAGCCCGCATAGCGACGAGCAAAGGCTTGCTGCAATCGCTCCGTGACACGATACTGTGCGGGATTGAGCTGGAAGAAGTGGTCGTACAACTGCCCCTTGCCACTCTGCCATACGAAAGGCGAGAGATAGACCGCCTGCAGCTCCTTAGCACGCTGAGACAGTAGCTCCACGCTCTGCTCCGAGTCTCCGCCGATGATTAGGTCGTACTGCTGACCCTCCTTGGTCTTGAGGAGTTGCTCCAGTGCTGAGCGATTGACAGCCACATCAACCTGCAGATCAATGCTTATACCCTGGCGCTGCAACCGCTCAATAGCGAGGAGCGCCCCCTCGTAAAAGTGTAGATAGCGACTAGGCTGACCACTCTCTCGTAGGGGTAGTATCAGAGCCACTCGAACCTGCTCTAGCTGCATACCGCTTAGCGAGGTGGGCTCCTTCTTAAGCTTAGCCCCAGAGGCTACTACGATCCGCTCCCCTACTGCGATCTGTGCATCATGCTTCTGCGGATTGAGCTCGAGGAGCTGGCTCACTGTCAAGCCATACTTACGACTAATGCCGAAGAGCGTCTCGCCAGACTGCACCACGTGAATGCCAGGCTCCGCAGGAGCGACGGTCGGTGCCTCAACATAGATCGTGTCAGGCTTGCGCTGGGGGATCAAGAGCGTCTGCCCCTCACGGATACCCCACTGACTACCTTCGTTAAGCTGGTAGATCTCCTCCTCGGAGACTCCGTAGCGCTTGGAGATAGCGTAGACCGTCTCAAACTTCTTGACCACATGTCGCAGAGGTGCTTGTGCCATAAGCATTGTTGAGACTAGAAATAGGCTCATAGAGAGCAAGAGAAGGCGCTGTAATATCTGTTTCATCGATTCATCTCTGTCTAACTAGAGACAAAGGTAGCACAAATAGCACTCTTAGTCAACCGTTTTTACCAAGAGATTTTTGTTTCATAGCAGAGAAACTCAAAACTTACGTTAGGCAGACGCATCATATAGGTTTAG
>NZ_CAMYEZ010000099.1 GCF_947254915.1 uncultured Porphyromonas sp.
CTCTTGCTCTTGTCTCTACCTCAAGTGGTGACCGCTCAAGCACTACCTACGACACTGGTGGTCAAGACGACCGAGAGCTCAGAGCTATGCTATGACCTGACCAAAATCAGCAAAATCACCTTCACCTCTGGAGCTATCAAGATCGAGCGTAGCGATGCTAACCAGCATTTCACCCCCGAGACGGTAACGATGAGTAGCATTGACAAGCTCTTCTTTGCAAAAGACCGCAAGGAAAACACTACAGACATCGCATCCCCACGCCTAGCTCCAATATCCACACTGAGTTACCACAGAGTAGGACAGGAGCTTCACATAGAGGGTTTTACATCTACAGATGAGACACTCTACATCTACACAGCAGAGGGTCAGCTAGTCTCACAGCAGGCCATCACCTCTACCACTTGTATCCTAGATGCTACGCTATGGTCTAGAGGTCTATACATCGCTACTACGAACTCTCACAACACACTCAAGATAACTCTCTAACGAAAAAATAACTACTCATTATTCTAACGGAGCTCCCTACCCTCTTTCCTACAGTAAGCTAGGTTGAGTTCACCACAGAAAAACGGCAACTGACAAGTACACTGCGCCCTCTGCTACGCTCCTCTTGTAATGTGGACACTAGCCCTAAGCAAAGCTAGATTATAGGCAAGCATCTTTAAGCCTTTACCGTGACTAATTACCTAAGCTAGGGCAGAGATAGTGAAATAGACTAAGGCTCAACTACATCTAGTGGTTGAGCCTTTGTTTTTGCGCAGATTGTCGCTCTTGTACTTCATCAGAAGAGACCCTAAATTCCTCCGTGGAGATTCTGGGTTTTCCAGTGAGGATCGAACAAATTCTTCCGAACTTTCATTTCATTCTTCCGAAGTTTTATTTCGTCCCTCGGTGGAGAATTTTCATTTCCTCGGGAGCTGTTGGGAAATTCCTCGGGAGAGATGCTCCTTGACTGAGATGTGGGCATAGCTATCGTATGAGTCTATAGGGCTACATCGCCTGAGACTGTTGTAAAAGTCAACAACCTCACGATCTTGCTAGCAAGATCGTCCTGACTGTACAGAAAGGACGACGCCCATTGAATACAGAGCTACGTCAGCCTGTGTCACTTCTAGCGAGTGCTTGCCATCTGCTTATTTTTCTGTACCTTTGCGCTCATACCCCTAGAGTACACTCAGGCATAGACCTAGGTCTACACTAGCAGTGTGTCTCTAGAGTGCTTTTAAATTAGTAGAGAAGCTTGTCACCCCATATGTCTCACGGAGGTCGGTACACGATACATTTGAAGGGACTGCCCCAAGGCGTCTCAACCGAGGACTTTGTGGTAGAGTCAGCTTTTCTAGAGTCACGTCCTACGTTTGACCTCAGCGGAGGTCCCGTAGTATGCACTATCCGTGTAGATCGTGTGGGAGATACCTACGACCTGCAACTAATCCTTGTGGGCTCTGTGCTGACACATTGTGATCGATGCTTGGCTCCTCTAGAGATGCGCATTGACATATCCCAGCACCTAGTCGTCAAGCTAGGTGACCAGTACGAGGAGGTGAGCGATGAGCAGATTATCGTGCCACATCACAGCCCCTCGCTGGACTGCGCTGACTTGATCTACGATCTGATCGTACTGTCGCTCCCGATCAGCCGTATGCACCCCGATGGTGCTTGCGCTAGGGATATGCAGGTCATCCTAGATAACCTTGACCCTACAGAGGAGACCGATGGTCGCTGGGCTGCGCTCAGTACGCTGCGTGACTCACTACAAGAAGAGAAGGATAAATAATAAACTAGATAAACAATGGCACATCCCAAAAGACGGCAGTCCAATATGCGCACTGCCAAGCGTAGAACGCACGACAAAGCAGCAACCCCCACACTAGCTAAGTGTAGCAACTGTGGGTCATGGCACGTATACCACACCATCTGTCCTGAGTGTGGTTACTATCGTGGACAACTAGCTATCGAGCAGGAGGAGGCATAAGCGCCGACTCGCTCAGCAATAAGACCAGAGCCCCTAAGTAATCGTAAGATTGCTCTAGGGGCTTTCTGCTCTCTATATGGAGGGTAAGATGATTCCTTTTTTGTACCTTTGAGAAACGCTATCGCAGTGGGGCAATGGCGTCCGCTTAATAGCACAAACACTTAACCTAATATGTAGTATGTCTTACCCAATTATGACTGCCGAAGAGGCCGCGAGATTAGTTCACAATGGCGATCAGGTAGGCTTTAGTGGCTTTACACCAGCTGGTTGCCCTAAGGTGGTGCCACAAGCCATCGCTCATTATGCCGAGGAGGAGCATGCGGCGGGAAGACCCTTTCGCATAGGTGTCTTCACAGGTGCATCGACAGGCGACCGTCTTGATGGCACCCTAGCTCGTGCTCATGCGATCAAGTTTAGGACTCCCTATCAGTCCAACAAAGACCTACGCACCGAGATCAATAGCGGTGAGGTGGCTTACTGCGACCTGCACCTCTCACAGCTAGCGCAGGAACTGCGTGCTGGCTTCTTTGGCAAGATTGACGTGGCTATCGTCGAGGCTGCTGAGCTAACGGACGATGGTCAGCTGGTACCCACCACGGGTGTCGGTATCCTCCCCACCATCTGCCGTCTCGCCGACCGGATCATCGTTGAGCTCAATGATCGTCACCCCGCCAAGATACGTGGACTACACGACATCGCCGAACCTCTCGACCCGCCCGCACGTCGTGAGCTGCCTATCTACAAGCCCTCTGACCGTGTCGGCAAGCCTTACCTACAGCTCGACCCGAAGAAGGTCGTAGCGGTCGTCAAGACTAGCGAGCCAAACGATGACGGAGGCTTTGCACCGCTCGACGAGGTGACGCAGGCGATTGGGGACAATGTCACGAAGTTCCTTGAGGAGGAGATCCGCACGGGACGCATCCCTCGTGAGTTCCTACCGCTACAGAGTGGCGTCGGCAACATTGCTAATGCGGTCCTAGCCTCCGTAGGCAAGAGCCCTAAGATCCCACCTTTTGAAGTTTACACAGAGGTGATCCAGGATGCCGTCATTGGGCTGATGAAGGAGGGACGCGTTAAGTTTGCTTCAGGATGCTCGCTTTCGGTCAGTCGTAGCGTCATCCTAGACATTTATCAGAACTGGGACTTCTTCCAGGACAAGCTACTGCTCCGCCCTGAGGAGTACTCAAACAACCCAGGCATCGTGCGCCGCCTCGGGGTCATCACCATGAATACCGCTCTAGAGGCGGACATCTATGGCAACATCAACTCAACGCACGTCCTCGGCACCAAGATGATGAATGGCATCGGTGGCTCGGGCGACTTCACCCGCAATGGCTACATCTCTATCTTCACCACGCCCTCGACCGCTAAGGGCGGTGCCATCAGCGCTATCGTACCGATGGTGAGCCACGTGGATCACACCGAGCACTCGGTCAAGGTTCTCATCACCGAGTACGGTATCGCAGACCTCCGCGGGCTCTCTCCACGACAGCGTGCGGAGCGCATCATAGAGAACTGCGCCCATCCCGACTACCGCCCGCTACTACGCGCTTACCTAGCTCAGGCTTCGGAGGGACAGACGCCTGTTTGTCTGGAAAAGGCTTTCGCCTTCCACAAAGCCCTGGCAGAGACAAAGGATATGCGCCAAGCTAAACTTTAATTGATAAAAGCAACCCGCTCCTCGCCCCTACTCCTCAGTAGGTGACGGGGAGCGATCAGTACCACAAGACCTGACACGCTTATGTCTTACATACTCAATCTAGGGGGACGCGCCTTCGACCTGTCGGAGCCTGTCGTGATGGGCATCCTCAATGTGACGCCCGACTCCTTCTACGCTGGTAGTCGCAAGCAGACCGCTGAGGCGATCGCTGAGCGCACCCACGAGATTGTCCAGGAGGGTGGACGGATCATCGACATTGGCGCCTGCTCGACACGTCCTGGTGGCGAACTGGTCGATGGCGAGGAGGAGTTACGCCGACTGCGCCACGCACTGGAGATCATCCGTGCCGAAGCGCCCGACCTGCCTATCTCGGTGGATACTTACCGTGCTGACGTGGCGAAAGCGTGCGTCGAGGAGTATGGTGTGGAGATCATCAACGATATATCAGGCGGTCAGGCCGATGCGAAGATGTACAGCACCGTAGGGGAGCTGGGCGTCGCCTACATATTGATGCACCTAGAGCACAATGTCGAGGGGATGCACCAAGTGGTTGACTACAAGCCCTCGGTCGAGGTGTGCGTGGCGGACTACTTCCGAAAGCGTCTCGAGCAACTTCACGCTTGTGGTGTGAAAGATGTAATCCTCGACCCAGGATATGGCTTTAGCAAAAGCATGGACGACCACTACCGCCTGCTCACCCATCAGCGGGAGGCGCTACAAGAGTTTGCCGAGCCCGTGCTGGTCGGCTTCTCCCGCAAGCGCATGGTGCAGACGGTCATCGGAGCAGATGCCATACACTCAGGCGATGCGACCAATGTGCTACACACTTACGCTCTGATGGAGGGCATCGCACAGATCATCCGCACCCACGACGTGCGTCTCGCTGTCGAGGCGATCCAGGTGACCGACATGATCCGCAAGCATCTCCCCGACACTACGGGGGCGAGTAGCTACACCCACTGGCAGAGACCGCTAGAAATCCATTCACTATCATGACGCTAGACTGGTTATCCTTCACGCTTGTCGACCTCTTTGACATTATCCTCTCGGCACTGCTCTTCTACTACGTCTATCGGACACTGAGAGCGACCGCCTCGAGAGCGCTGATCTTAGGTATCTTCACCTTTATCCTCGTGTGGGTCATCGTCTCCAAGTGGGCCGGCATGATCCTCTTGGGAGGTATCCTTGACGAACTGGTCGGCACGGGTATGCTCATCCTGGTGATCATCTTTCAGGAGGAGATAAGACGCTTCCTGATCACGCTGGGGAGTACCAATAGATGGCGCTTCTTGAGGAAATTCTTCAAGGGCGATGACCAGAGTGCCCAAGAGGAGCAGCGCTGTGTCGCAGCGCTCGTCCTGGCTTGTATGAATATGGCTCGCAAGAAAGTGGGCGCACTCATCGCTATCCAAGCCAAGCAGGAGCTCACCGCCTACCTCCACACGGGAGAGGTCTTTAAGGCAGATGTCAATGCCCGCCTGATCGAAAACATATTCTTCAAAAACAGTCCGCTCCACGACGGCGCCATGATCATCGTTGACAGCGACATCCGAGCCGCCGGCTGTATCCTCCCCGTCTCCAACGATCCCAATCTCTCTAAAGACTTAGGTCTGCGTCACCGCAGTGCGCTAGGACTCTCGCAAGCTACAGACTGTCTCGTCATCGTCATCAGCGAGGAGCGTGGCAAGATCTCTCTGGCGCAAAACGGAGTCATCGACGTCGACGTTGACATCGACACGCTGCGCCAACGACTAGACGCCATCTACGCCAGCTAGCCCAGAGACATATAATATATAGGTCAGAAGGAATGCATCGAGTGTGCGTTTGTTTTCTCCTGAAATAGTACACAGTTGGGTGTTACTTACCGGTAGCTCCGTAGGGATTTTGAAGTTCCTACGGAGCTATTTTTTATTCCTCACGGAGGGGCGATATAAAAGTTCGGAAGAATGAAATGAAACTTCGGAAGAAGCAAATCAAACTTCCGAAGAATTTTTCGTTTCCTCGCTGGATATTCCGAAATCCCTACCGAGACAATGGCTGATTTCCTCGAGGGTCGAGGATTAGAGGTGAGAGGAGAGAGGGCACTTTTTCAAATAGTCTCCTCTTCCCTTTGTCAGCGAAACGAAACAAACGAGTAACCGTATGATAACATCGCCACACTACCTTTGCAGCGTAAGATTTGAAACAGAAGACATTTCGTATGCTACACAAGGCGCTTTTCTACACACTCGCCCTTTTGACACTCTTTACTGCTGGCACTACGCTGATGGCTCAGCCTCACGGGCAGCCCATCCCTCGTAGCGAGGCTGATTTACGTTTAGGCACCCTCACGGGGCGCATCGTCGACGAGCACGGCGAGGGGCTCATCGGCGCTACCGTGCTCATCATCGAGACGGGCGGTGGACAGGTCACCGACTTCGATGGCAACTACTCCTTACGTCTGAACCCTGGCACCTATACTGTAGAGATCGCTTACGTCGGCTACGCTACCAAGCAGATCAAGGAGGTACGCATTGCCGCTGGCAAGGAGACGAACCTCTCGGTAGATCTCGCCATTGCGGACAATGTACTCGGCACGGTGGTCGTGGTCGGCTCCTACAAGACGAGCAATACGGCGGGAGCGATGAAGATACAGCAAAGTATGCCTCAGCTCTCCACGGTCGTGTCGAGCGAGATGATCGGCAAGACGGCCGACAAGAACCTCGGCGAAGCACTCAAGCGTGTCACGGGCGTCACCACCATGAGCAATAAGTATGTCGCCGTGCGTGGTATGGGCGAGCGCTGGAACGAAGCTTCGCTCGATGGCATCCCACTACCCAGTACGGAGAGCAACGCCAAGGCGTTCGGCTTTGACCTAATCCCTACCTCGCTCATAGACAATGTGACGGTCCTCAAGACGGCTTCGCCAGACGTTAGTGGCAACTTCTCGGGCGGACTTATCCAAATCACTACGAGAGACATCCCAACGAAAGACTTTATCTCCATCAGCGCTGGCACCAGTTACAACTCGCTCAGCACCTTCCAGACGCAGAAGTACCGCATCAGAGGAAAGTGGGACTGGCTAGGCTATGACGACGGTCGGCGCGCCCTCCCTAAGGGACTGCACGAGATACCTTTTGATCCGTACAACCCCGTTCCTGAGCTCTTTGAGCAAAGCAAGCGACTGACCACCGACAACTTTACCATCCACGAGGGCAAGACTCCGCTCTCGCAAAGCTACCAAGTCTCTCTCGGCAAGAGCTGGGACCTCAACAAGAGTGGCACCCATCGGCTCGGACTGATCGCCTCGCTCACCTATCGCAACATGCAGCAGCAGACCATCATCGACCACATAGAGCGTGGCGAGTGGATGAATGCCAAGCAATATAATAAGGTGCAGGAGAGCTTTGTCGATACTGGCATTCGCAATAGCGGAGCCAACTACAAGTACAACACGACCCTTGCGGGAGTCCTCAACATCGGTTGGCAGCGAGGCACTAATCGCCTCAGCCTGCGCAACACCTACACCCATAAGTATGACAACGACCTCTCGGAACTCACTGGTCTAAGCGACGAAGATCCCAATCCCGAGAGCAATCCTTACCGACAGCAGGTCAATTACCCGACCTTTCAAGACCTTTTGCAAAACAAGCTCAGCGGTAAGCATCAGCTAGGCGAGTCCCTTCGTCTTGACTGGGCGCTGGCACACACTTACGTACAGCGCAATCAGAAGGACGCCGCCTTTACACAGCAGGTGAGCCAGCTAGACGAGACTGGAGCGCGTCACTTCTACAATCAGGTGGGCGTGCAGTCGGGGACGCTCTTCCCGCTGACCCGCGCTTGGTACCTCAACCATGAGCGAGACTTCAACGGGCAGGTCAATGTAGAGCTACCCTTTCACCTCTTTGGCAATGACTGGACGCACAAGTTCAAGGCGGGGTATGACGGCGCTTTCAAGGAGAATCGCTTTGAGTTTTGGGAGCTCTCGATGCACCTCTTCAACACACGAGGCTTTGACTTCACCACGAGCACAATCGCCGACCTGATCAAAGAGGAGAACATGCGCGACGGGGGCTTCGCCTGGGACCTCAAGCGACTCCAGGGTGACGGACGTATGTACCACGGACGGGTCATCCAGAACGCGCTCTACGCTATGCTCGACGACCGCTACAGCGAGCTGCTGCGCCTCGTCTGGGGTCTGCGTGTTGAGCACTACCTTTACCAAGAGCTGAGCAACCCCTCGATGTCGATGGGTGAGCTAAACATTGTCGAGCAGGATCGCAAAGAGAAGCCGGTGGCTATCATGCCTTCGATCAATCTCACGATCACACCGATCAAAGACCTCAACGTACGACTGAGCTACAGCCGTAACACGGTACGTCCGCAGTTTATGGAACGCACAGCTTACCGCTTCTATGACCCCTTCCTCGGCGGGGAGATCTTCAACCAGAGCGTCATCTCGACGACTGTAGACGGTGCCGACCTGCGTGTCGAGTGGTACCCCGGCGCTGGAGAGGTGATCTCCATCGGTGGCTTCTACCGTTACCTAGACAAACCTATCGAGCGCATCGCTCAGAAGAC
>NZ_CAMYEZ010000100.1 GCF_947254915.1 uncultured Porphyromonas sp.
GTAAAGCGTTGTCAAGGAGGTGCAGCCAGAGACGTTCAAGCTGATCAGCTGATTCCCGTCGCAGCTAAGCCATGTCAAGGCGGGACAGCCCGAGAGATTCAAGCTGGTCAGTTGATTGCCGGCACAGCTAAGCTCTGTCAAGGCGGTACAGCCCGAGACATCCAAGCTGGTCAGTTGATTGTTGGAGCAGTAAAGCTCTGTCAAGGCGGTACAGCCCGGGAGATTCAAGCTGGTCAGTTGATTGTTGGAGCAGTAAAGCTCTGTCAAGGCGGTGCAGCCAGAGACGTCCAAGCTGGTCAGTTGATTGAAGGAGCAGTAAAGCTCTGTCAAGGCAGTGCAGCCAGAGCCGTTCAAGCTGGTCAGTTGATTGTTGTAGCATTTAAGCGTTGTCACATCGCCTCGAATGGTAACCGTTTGGCTGGTAATCGCATAGTACTCGTACCCGTACTCATTTGTTTGTCCAGTCTCTTGAGCCCCCTCGATGGTGACTCTGCCATTTGCTTTGATATATAGTTCGATTCTGTCTCCGACTCTTTTGGAAGTCGTCATCGTGATGACCCCTTGGGCGGGGAGGGTGGTGGAGGTGAGGAGCGTGCCGAGGAGGACGAAGAGCCAGATGCGTAGTTGTTTGCTCATAGCGTGGTTAGAGATTAGAAGTTAGAGCTTCGTTGTTGCGTGATGGGGAGCTTGATGGCTCTGCCGTGTGAGTTATATTTTCTGCGAAGTTATACCTTTATTTTGAGTTGAGCAAGAGGAGGGGGAAGAGATTAGAAATTAGAGGTTAGAGGAGAGAGATTAGAGGTTAGAGGGAAGATCGGAGCTATCGGAGGTGTCGGAGCTATCAGAGCTATCGGACGGGTAACGACTTGTCGGGACGAGTAGCCTTTGTAGGGACGCACGATCTGTGCGTCCGTCCCCGTTAAAGGTTACTGAGTTGCACGTCATGTCGTTCTACAACGGACGCACGGATCGTGCGTCCCTACAGCCGTTACTCGTCTGATCCCTCCGATCCCTCTGATCGTTCCGATGCACTCCGATGACCTTAACCCCAAACCCCTGAGGAAATCGAAATTGCCTCGGTGGAAAATGGAAATCCTTCACGGAGACACGAAACAATTCTTCGGAAGTTTGATTTGCTTCTTCCGAAGTTTCATTTCATTCTTCCGAAGTTTTATTTCGGCCCTCCGTGGGGAAAGTTCGTTTGCTCCCTGGAGATCGGTGATTTCCTCGGGAGAGAGGGCAATCGGCGGTGATGTGGGAGTGGCGATAGCGTGAGGTTATAGCGCTGTGTGACGAGGTGTAACCTGTGTATCCCCTCGTTGTTGTCATGCGTAGCCCCTAGGATGCAGGGTTGTCGTGCGTCAAGGCTGGCGAGTTAGTGCGCCTCGAGCCAATCTTTGCCAGTGCCGATCTCCACGACAAGCGGTACGGAGCACTCGGGCCAGGCGCCTTCCATCGCTTCGCGAACGAGGGCTGTGACACGATCCAGTTCGTCGAGATAGACGTTGAGGACCAGTTCGTCGTGCACCTGCAGGACGAGGTAGCTGCGTAGCTGTTGCTTCGTCAGCTCCTCCTCAACACGTATCATGGCGATCTTGATGATGTCGGCAGCGGTGCCTTGGATCGGTGCATTGATAGCGTTGCGCTCCGCATTGCCACGCTGGGCTCCACGCGCTGTGCGGAGGTTGCGCAGCTGCCGACGACGACCGAAGGCGGTCTCCGTATAGCCTCGCTCGGTGGCCAGCGCTATCGACTCATTCATAAAGGCTTGTATATGGGTGAAGGTGGCGAAGTACTCCTTGATCAGCTCGGCAGCCTCGCCAACGGGGATGTTGAGTCGCTGGCTCAGACCGTAGGGCGTGATGCCGTAGTTGATACCAAAGTTAGCCGTCTTCGCCTTGCTGCGCATCAGCGGGGTCACCTCCTCGGGAGCCACCTTAAAAACCTTAGCAGCTGTCGCTGTGTGGATATCGTCACCCGAGAGGAAGGAGTGTATCATCGCTGGGTCTTGGCTCAGATGCGCCATGACGCGTAGCTCCACCTGCGAGTAGTCCGCACTGAGCAGGACAGCGCCGATCGGCTCCTCATGGGTATGATCCACAGGAGCGCAAGCGGAAAGGCGCGGAGTGTAGTACGGATCAGCGACAAAGGCACGACGCAGTGGACGGCCGAGGTCGCTACGGATGGGGATGTTTTGCAGATTCGGATTGCTCGAGGAGAGCCTGCCCGTGGCGGTGACCGCCTGATTGTACGAAGTGTGGAGCTTGCCATCGGGGTAGCACATCTTGGGCAGCGGATCTATATAGGTGTTGAGTAGCTTGCGTGCCTCGCGGTAGTCTAGGATGAGCGCCACGACGGGGTGGAGCGAGCGAAGCGGGAGGAGCGTCTCCTCGTTGGTCACGTAGCTACCAGTCTTGGTTTTGCGTGGCTTCTCCACAATCTGGAGCTCGTCAAAGAGCAGTTCGCCGATCTGCTTCGGGCTATTGACCTTGAGGTTAAGCCCTCGTGAGGAGTAGCTTTGTATCTCCTTCTCTAGGCGAAGGACGCTCTCAAGCAGCTCCTGACGGGAGCGCTGCAAAGCCTCGATGTCGAGGACGATACCACGCTGCTCCATGTGCATCAGCACGTAGAGGAGCGGTATCTCCACCTCGGTGAGGAGTCGCTGCTCGGTAGGGGAGAGCTGCTTGTGCAGGGCATGGTAAAGGCGTAGCGTCACGTAGGCATCTTCGCTGGCGTAGTCGCAGAGGAGCTTGGGGTCTACGTCGGTGCGTAGCGCAAAGCTTTCCAGAGGCGAGAGATCTTTGTAGCGTATCGTGTCGTAGCGGAGCAAGCCCCCCGCCAGTTCGTCGAGACTATGCCCCTGGTCGGCATCGAGCAGGTAGTGCGCCAGCATAGTGTCGTAGAGCGGGCGCGCCTCGGGGAGTCCGTAGCGTGTCAGCACCTCTAGGTCAAACTTCGCATTGTGCGCCACCTTCAGCACATGCTCGTCCTGCATCAGTTCTTTAAGCGGAGAAAGTATATGCGCAGTCTCCTCAGCCGACTCGGGGAGCGGGATAAAGTAAGCTTGCTTCTCGTCGGCACAGAGCGACATACCGACGATACCCGCACAGAGCGCATCAAGGCCGTCGGTCTCGGTGTCAAAGGCGACAACGGAGCTACCCGCCAACTGCTTAGCGAGCTGGCTCACTGCTTCGTAACCTTGCACTTCGGTAAAGGTAACGCCAACCGTCTTGTAGTTTTCTAGAGGAGTTGTGGCGCTCACGGGACCCGACACCTCGATCGTGGCTGGCGAACTTGGCGCTGTCGAGGTACCGCCAAGGTCAAAGAGTCCTACCTGAGAAGCGGTCGCTGCGGGCTTGCCGATGCGCTTCAGTAGCGAGGTAAAGGCAAACTCCTTGAAGATGCGCTCCACAGCGGCGTGGTCGGGACCTCGCCACTTCATCTGATCTGGATCAAAGGTGACTCCTGGCACGTTGGTCACGATGGTGACAAGATGTCTCGAGAGCATCGTCTGCTCCTTGGCTGCGAGGAGCTTTTTCGCATAGGTCGGCTTCACTTGATCAATGCGTGCGTAGATATCTTCGATCGTGTCAAACTCCTCGAGGAGTCTCTGCGCAGCCACCTTGCCAATGCCTGGACAACCAGGTACATTGTCCGAGCTATCGCCCACAAGTCCCAAGTAGTCAATCATCTGCAGCGGATAGCGGATGCCGTACTTAGCGGTGATCTCCTCTGCACCGAGTAGCTCGAAGCCTGACCCCGTGCGCTGTGGCGCAAACATCTGCGCATGCGGTCCGACGAGTTGCCCGTAATCCTTATCTGGCGTGACCATGCGGACCTCGTAGCCCGCCTCGACAGCTTGACGGCTCAGCGTGCCGATCAGGTCGTCCGCTTCGTACCCTTCGACCCCTAGCAGAGGTATCTGGTAAGCCTGCACCAACTCTTTGATATAAGGCATGGAGAAGCGTATTGTCTCGGGAGTTTCGGGGCGATTGGCCTTGTACTCTGGGTACTCCTTGTGGCGGAAGGTCCCTCCTGGCATATCCATCGCCACGGCAATGTAGTCGGGGCGCTCCTTGTCAATGATGTCTTGTAGCGTGGAGGCGAAGCCGTAGAGCGCACTCGTGTCGCGACCCTGCGCATCCACGAGGGGGCGGTTGATGAAGGCGTAGTAAGCTCGGTAAATCAGGGCATAAGCGTCAAGCAGATAGAGCGTAGGCATAGTTCAGATAGGGTAAAAGTAATGGGTTAATCTAGGGATTCGGTAGGCTTGCTGAGCGAACGAATGACACGGCAGGGATTGCCCACGGCTAGGCTCATCGGGGGGATGCTCTTCGTGACGACACTTCCCGCGCCGATCACGGAGCCTCGGCCGATGGTTACACCGGGGAGGATCGTGCAGCCTCCACCGATCCAGACATGATCCTCGATGATGATCGGGATGCCAAACTCCCAGCCAGCAGCGCGCTCCTCAATGTCCAGCGGATGCCCCACACTGTAGAGCGACACGGAGGGACCGATGAGCACATGGTCGCCGATGGTCACATGTCCGCCATCGAGCATGGTGCAACCACTATTGATGAAGGTATGACTGCCTACCTCAATCTCACTCCCATAGTCGCAGAAGAATGGTGTCACCAGCCAACTCTCCTCGCCGAGTCCTCCGAGTAGCTCCTGTAGCGCACGATGATACTGCGTCCGCTCCTCGACTGGTATGCGGTGCAGGGCTTGCAGTCGCTCTTTGCACCGACTGGCCAAGAGCTGACGGTCGGTGTCACTCTTTATATTGTAGTAGCGATAACCCTCTGGCTGTGGGGAGGGTACAAACGATAATGAGTGCGTAGTGTGAGACATACGGTGAAGTGATAAATGCAGAGAGGCACTTGCTAAGCGATCCTCTACGACAAAGGTACAATAAATCCCTTCGCCTTTCTCTTTCCTCCTGCGGGCACTACAGTTTCACCTAGATGAAACTCTAGTTTCTTCCGCATGAAACTCCAGTTTCACCCGTATGAACCTAGCTGAAGTGGGGAGAGGCAAAAGAAAAGTGGCGACCGCTCCTCGTAAGAAGCTGTCGCCACCTCGGCAAATGTATTGGGTTAGGGGACTAGAGCTTGCGCCGAACCTCGATCTCCTCAAAGGACTCGATGATGTCGCCCACCTCTATGTTATTGTAGTTCTTGATATTGATACCGCACTCGAGACCTGAGACCACCTCCTTGGCTTCGTCCTTAAAGCGCTTGAGCGACTCCAGCTGACCCGTATGGATGACCACACCGTCGCGGATGACGCGCACCTTGTCGGTACGCTTGATCTTGCCATCGGTGACCATACAGCCTGCGATGGTGCCTATCTTGCTCACCTTGAAGGTCTGCAGTACCTCCAGATTGGCCGTGACCTGCTCGCGAATGTCTGGCGAGAGCATGCCCTCGAGGGCGTCGCGGACATCTTCGATAGCATCGTAGATGATAGAGTAGGTGCGGATCTCAACGCCCTCCTGCTCGGCGAGCTTACGGGCCTGAGCACTGGGACGAACCTGGAAGCCGATGATCACAGCATCGGATGCCGTCGCCAGCTGAATGTCTGACTCGGTAATCTGACCGACACCCTGATGGATGACGCTCACCTGAATCTCCTTCGTCGAGAGCTCGATGAGTGAGTTGGCCAGTGCCTGTACGGAGCCGTCCACGTCACCCTTGATGATGAGGTTAAACTGCTGGAAGTTGCCCACAGCGATGCGACGACCGATGTCGTCGAGGGTAAGCATCTTCTGCGTACGCAAGCCCTGCTCACGCTGTAGTTGCTCACGCTTGACAGCTAGCTCACGAGCTTCCTGCTCGGTCTCCATGACGTTGAAGTCGTCACCAGCGGTCGGTGCCCCATTGAAGCCGAGGATAGAGACGGCCGTGGATAGCCCAGCGGTGTCAACACGCTTGTTGTACTCGTTGTACATAGCCTTGACACGTCCGTAGTAGCTACCAGCTAGGATGTAGTCTCCGATGTGGAGGGTGCCTTTCTGGATCAAGACGGAGGCGAGGTAACCCTTGCCCTTGTCTAGTGAAGACTCAATGACGGAGCCAGAGGCACGACGATGGGGATTGGCCTTGAGCTCGAGGAGTTCGGCCTCAAGGAAGATTTTGTCTAGTAGGTCGGGGATGCCGATGTTCTTCTTGGCCGAAATCTCCTGCACCTGATACTTACCGCCCCAATCCTCGACGAGGTAGTTCATACCTGCGAGTTGCTCACGGATCTTGTCTGGGTTGGCTCCGCTGACATCGATCTTGTTGATCGCAAAGATGATCGGCACACCAGCAGCGCTAGCGTGGTTGAGCGCCTCAATGGTCTGAGGCATCACGGCATCGTTCGCCGCAATGACGATGACCACAATATCTGTGATCTGCGCACCACGAGCACGCATAGCGGTAAAGGCCTCGTGACCTGGCGTATCCAAGACGGTCAAGCGACGACCATCGGAGAGGGTTACGTTGTACGCACCAATGTGCTGCGTGATACCTCCTGCCTCGCCTGCCGTAACGTCCGAACGACGGATGCAGTCGAGTAGTGAAGTCTTACCGTGGTCTACGTGACCCATGATGGTGATGACGGGTGGACGAGGCTCTAGATCCTCAGGCTTGTCGGGCTCCTCGTCGGCAGTGATCGCCTCAACGACGTTGGCCGATACGAACTCCGTCTCGTAGCCAAACTCCTCGGCAACGATGTTGATCGTCTCGGCATCAAGACGCTGATTGATCGACACCATCATATCAATGCTCATACAGGTGGAGATGACATCGGTGACGGGGACATTCATCATGTTGGCAAGGTCGCTCACGGTGACGAACTCGGTCAGCTTGAGTACCTTCTCGTCTTGCGTGGAGAGTTCCTGCTCACGCTCAAACTCAGCACGACGTGCCTCGCGCTTCTCTCGTCTAGACTTAGCAGCACGTCCGAAGGCTGTCTGCTTGTTGTTGAGTCGTGCTAGGGTCTCCTTGACCTGCTTAGCTCTTAGCTCGTCCTGCTCTTCGGGAGTCAAGACTGGCTCCTGACGCTTGCTCTTACGTCCCGTGCGACGCTCATTGCGTGCTGGTCGCTCGCCTCGCTGTGGAGCTGCTGAGCGACTGCCCTTCTTGCCTGAGCGATCGTCTTGTATCTTCGCACCCTCGCTCTTGACATCAACAGCGCCAGAGGAGATGCGCTTGCGCTTGCGATGATTGTTGTCTTTGTCCTTGTTAGACTTGCGAGAGCGAGAACTGCTAAAGCTACTGAGGTCGATCTTGCCGACCACCTTGAGCTGAGGCTCGTCCTCCTTCTTGGCAATACGAAATATCTCAGCATCGGACTCGCTCTTGGTTTCTGGGGTTGCCTCGGTGGTCGGCTCTGCCTGGGGCTTTGTTGCGGGAGCTTTCTTGGCTACTGGCTCCGATGCGACAGGGGCTGGCTGCTCTGGAGCTTTCTGCTTTGGCTCTTCCTTTGCCGGATCTGATTTAGCAGTAGCGGGCTTGGGTTCGCTAGGTGTCGGCTCCTTAGTGGCAACTGGCTCAGGCTCCTTAGCCTTTGCTGTCTCCACCTCCTTCTGTGCGACATGCGCTGGCTTCTGCTCCTTAGCCGTAGTCTTAACTACCTCTTTTGCTGGCTTGGTATTAGTAGTCTCAGCTTTCTTCGCAGGCTCCTCTTGAGTAGACTCTTTTTGCTGAGTCTTTGCTGAACTCTTGGGCTTGCTCGTTTTATCAGTAGCTGTTGCCTTGGTTGCAGAGCCTGATACGGGGTTATTGTGCTTGTCCAGCTCTATCTTGCCTACGACGTTGAGCTGCGAAGCGCTTGTCGCTGTGGGGATGTCTGACTCCGTCTCTTCCTTTGTGGTGGCTGGAGCTTTGGTCTCCGTGGGTTGCTCCTTGGGACTACTAGCCGCACTCTTCGCTGCAGGCGCCTGAGCCTCTGGTTTAGCCTTAGACGAGCTCTTGCTGCGGAGGAACTTCTTCTTGGCTCTTCCTACAGTCTCCTCATCAAAGGTCGGCGTGAAGTCACGCA
>NZ_CAMYEZ010000101.1 GCF_947254915.1 uncultured Porphyromonas sp.
CTCTAGCTGTTGCTGGGAGGTTAGCTGAGGAGCGGTAAAAGTCGGGTCGACGGCAGCGCGCATCTCGCCAAAGATCCATGGCTGTCCGATAGCTGCTCGTCCGACCATCACCCCATCCACGCCATAGGTGTCAAAAGCGTGCCGCACCTCCTCGCCAGTCGTTATATCGCCATTGCCGATGATCGGGATCTGGATCTCAGGATTGGAGCGCACCGCACCGATCAAAGACCAGTCAGCGCTCCCCTTGTACATATCGCTGCGCGTACGCCCGTGGATGGTCAAAGCTGCGATACCACAAGCCTGTAGGCGTGGCGCCAGCTCGGTAATGATAAGACTGTTGTGATCCCACCCTAGACGTGTCTTGACCGTCACGGGGCAACTAGCCGCAGAGACCACTGCGGCGGTGATTTCGAGGAGTAGCTCGGGGTCCCGGAGCATACCACTGCCCGCCCCCTTGCCCGCGACCCTCTTGACAGGGCAGCCGAAGTTGAGGTCGAGTAGGTCAGGCTCCAATTGGCAGGCGATACGTGCCGCCTCGCACATCGTCTCCACATCACGGCCGTAGATCTGTATGGCGACGGGACGCTCTGCTGGGTCTATACGCATCTTGCGCATTGTACTGGGAACGTAGCGCACGAGCGCATCGGCACTGATGAACTCAGTGTAGACGAGGCTTGCGCCAAACTGCTTACAGAGCAGGCGAAAGGGGGCATCGCTCACATCCTCCATAGGTGCGAGTAGTAGTGGGCGAGAGCCTAAGTCAAGGGTGCCTATCTGCATAGCTATTCTTCTGTCGGGGCGAAGCAGGTAAACTGTACGGCACTGTAGGACTTGTGCCAAGCGAAGCGGGCGGACTCAGCAAAGTCTACCGTGTCGGGGTGCTCTAGTACAAAGATAGAGCTAGGGCACCACGCTTTACTGGTGAAGAGTAAGTCGGGTATATCCTTGATCCACGGTAAGTTATATGGGGGATCGGCAAAGATCAGGTCGTAAGGCTCCCCATCGTACTGACGTAAGTACTGCTCTACGGAGCGATTGAGGACGAGGAGTTGCTTGCTCGAGAGTATTTCTTTGTCTAGCGTGTCAGCGGCCGACCTGATGAAGGCTGCATGCTTAGGATGCTTCTCAATAGAGGTCACCGAGGCTGCTCCTCGAGAGACGAACTCGAGGGAGATACTCCCGATACCCGCAAAGAGATCCAACACCCGCATACCCTCCACATCATATTGTGCCGAGAGACTGTTGAAGAGCGCCTCCTTGGCAATGTCTGTCGTGGGGCGGAGCGTCAACCCTTTCGGCGGGGAGAGACGACGGCGACCATATTTGCCTGCTATAATGCGCATGGTAACTCAATCAAGCGTACCAATAGTCTGTCGGCATGACAGATACGTCCCAGTCGGCAGTCGTGAACTGTCGGTAAAGCGCCTGCAGAAGCTCACCGACCAAGCTGTCAGCACCCACTGTCCCATCGGATAGTATGATGGATACGGGAGCTGCGTGATCCACAGAGCTTTCCAAGTACACCTTACTTAAGAAGTAGAGGACCTGGTAGAGATGATGCTGCCAGGAGCGGTAGCGAGGCCAACTGTAATGATTAGCCCGAAGCAAGTTTCCCGACTGACATAGTACCAGATCGCAACCACCCTCCACTAGTTCAACGCCTAGCGAGAGCCCCGTCTGAAGGGATGACTGTCGCAACACCCGCTGGGCAAAGGGTAGGATCGTCGGAATAAACTGGCAAGCTACGAAGCTGCGTTGTAGGAAGCCCTTGACTAGATGACTAAAGCCTACAGCTAGACTAGGCTTGCCATCTCCCAGTGTGTACGAGTTGCTGTAGTACTGCTCTTCATCTGCAAAGATAGGAGCCGTCAGTCGCCACCAGTGTACATCCTGCTCTCCACTCATGCCACTCGGTATGACCACGTAGTGAGAGGCGGGGTAGAGTACTCGGACCTCTCCCTCAGGGTCACTGAGGAGAGGGTGCTGTGTGATGATGTCTCCCCAAACAGCAGAGACACGAGACCAGTCCAGTGGCACGAATTGGCTCTGTCCCTTGGTATGATAGCCTTCCTGTGCGCCCGCCACGCCCTCTTCGTCCGAGAGCCCATATAGATAGACAAAGCCATCTGCAGTCAGTCGCAATGCGAGCGATGGAACTGCAGATGCTAATGTATCTGTAGGTAGTGCTGGAGGCTGCTGCATAGTAGCTATATATAGTATAGAGTCAGACAACAGACTTCAAGCCCTGCGATCCTTCTGTCCTCAAACGAGGAGCGAGATAAGAGTCGGCAGACTGTACTCGAAGTCTATTGCCTGAATCTGTAGAACCGTGTCACAGTATCTAACGGTGTGGCGGTAGGAACAGAGAGCTACTCAAAAAGAGGGGCTTACTCCCAGTTGCCAGTGCTCTTGACCTCCTTGAGAGAGCCTAGAGCTAGACCAGGATATCCAGTGCCCTGGTAGCGAGCCTCTGCCTCCTTGATAGCTGCGTTGAGGAGTCGATGATCCTGATCAGCAAGGTAGACTGATAGAGGTACAGCCGTGCGGAAGACGGGCACCATCACGACATCCTCACCAATCTCCTGAGCGACAGATGCGGTATCAATCTCTATGACAGACTCGGGGAAGCCAGGTACCTGTAGAAATTCCTCAGGTGTCATGCCTCCCTTGAGTAGTGAGTCGCGTGCGCTCATCCATACGGTATCACGTACGATCAGCCCCTTGGCAGCAGCCTGGCGCTCATTCAGTCCAGCCTCACGCATAGCGTCTGTGTAGTCGCCCTCAGAGCGGACGTAAAAGAGCTTACCATCAGTGAGGAACTGACGCAGCTCATCCACGGGAGCATAGCGGTTGTAGACATCGTGGAAAGCACTCTCCACAAGAGCCACCTGCTTCAGACGTTCTTGGATAGGAGCCTCACGAGCGACACGAATCTGGGAGAATCGCTCTGGTGTCAAGATGCTCATGACTGCTAGATAGCCCACGACAACTGCCGCTACGAGCAGAAGGACGGTCATTAGTTTTCTCATAATATCGCCTATAAGTTTTGTTGTGTTGATTACGCTAGTTAGGTAATGGTTGGGAGACCTCTAGAGAGTATAGATCAAGAGAGGACGAACCAATCACAGCGCAAATATACGCTTTTCTCAATAGATAGAGCAAATCATCACGCACTAACTCAGGGCTGACGAATTATAGCGAACGAATACATCTACGTCTCTATGACAGAAATCGGGAGGTGGAGGAAATCGGGAAATTCATCCGTAGATATGTTGGATTATCCAGCGAGGAAACGAAAAATTCTTCCGAAGTTTCATTTCATTCTTCCGAAGTTTCATTTCATTCTTCCGAAGTTTCATTTCACTCTTCCGAAGTTTTATTCCGCCCCTCGGTGGAGAATTTTCGTTTTCTCGTGAGCTATTGGGGAAATTCCTCGGGAGTTATCGGACTTAGCGAAGGTGTATGAGTATCAATAGCGCTATGAAGCCAGGATCAAGCCACATATCCCAAAGTTGTCGTCAAGCGTAGTGAGTGGAGTGCCGATATATAATGCGTCAGCCCTGTGCCACAGAAGCCCCGCAAGTCAACGCGTGACGCAGGGCTCCTCTAACTTCTAATGTCTAACCTCTAAGCCTTATCCTTTGTCTCAACAATGTTTGAGGTGAACTCAAGCCAGCTCTCGCTCTTCTTGTATAGCTTGCTACTTCCTTTCGGCACACTGAGCTTGCGAGCTGTGCCAGCTACGCTAAATAGAGCCATTATTCCGACCTCCACCTGTGCGGGGTCGGCCACACGGATCTCCACCTTGCGGAGCTGATCGCAGAAGGCAAACGCCATATCTCCGATCTTGCGCACGCTCTGGGGTATCACTAGGACCTCGAGATCTTGGGCATCGTAGCCAGCATTCTCAGCGATCTCTTGCACCGTGTCGGGGATTCTATAGACATCATCATTCAGCCCCGCAGGGTACTGGATTAGCTGCGTCTGCTCCTTATTATATAGGATCCCGTCGATAGAGGAGTAGCATGGATTGTTCGGATCCACCTCAATCTCAAGGAGCATGGTGCAGTCGTGGAAGGGGGAGACCCCGAGACGAATCGTCTGCGCAGGCAGAGACATAAAGCTGAGACTTGAGCAGCGGGCGAAAGCATACGACCCCACCTCCTCTAGATGATCTCCGAGTATAACCTTCATTAGAAAGTAGTTGCTTGCAAAGGCTAGCCCCGCAATCTTACGCACCTCCTCAGGTATCGTAAACTCCTGCTCCTCCTTAGACGCAGGATAGTGTACCAAGACACTCAGATCCTTGCTATATAGGATATCATCCCGCACGACGTAGTGCTCACTCTCTGGGGCTACGGTGATCTGCTCCATAGCCAGACAGTCCGCAAAGACTCCATCGCCTAGGCGCTCTACCGAGGCGGGGATTAGCACCTTCGTAAGGTCACTACAATTGCTAAAAGCCATCTCCTCAATCACCCGAATGCCCTCCGAGAGCGTGAGACTGCTGAGCTGGATGCAACCATTGAAAGCGTTGTCCCCGATCTCCTGCACATTGCCCGGGATGACCAGTTCGTGAAGCGCCATAGTACCCGCAAAAGCACTGCGCTCGATCCGCTCCACCGTGTCAGGGAGAACGAGCTCCCTGAGAGCGACACACTCGCTAAAGGCAAAAGCCCCCACACACTTCAGTCCCGAGGTAAGCTCTAGTGCGATCATACTGTCACAAGACTCAAAAGCCCCCTCGCCAATCTCCTTGACGCTCCCTGGGATCGTCACAGACTCTAGGCTCTGACAGCAGGCGAAAGCGCTCTCTCCGATATAGGTCACTCCCTCGGGTATCTCAACGCTCGTGAGCTCCGTACAGTTATAGAAGGCGTAGTCACCGATACGGGTCACACCCTCTTTCAAGATGACCGTATCAATCTGATCGTTGAACTCAAACCATGGTGCCTTCCCAATAGGGTAGTCGGGTAGAGCTCCCGTACCTGACAGCGTGAGAGAGCTATCCTTGGGGTCATATTGCCACAAGAGCTGCCCCGCCTCACCGCTCTTTGGCATCTTAGTCTTACTCATTGATTGAGTCCCTATTTAGTTTGGTGATCCACTCAGCGATCAGCTCCAGTACCTCGGGAGCGATCGTCTCACTGATCTGATAGTACTCGCTCACGGCTCCCGTCGTCGCATGCTGGAAGAGGTGGTTCAGCCCCTCCAGCTGGCGCACTTGCCGTGGTGTCCCCGTCGGGAGACTCTGCTCGATGACGGGCAGATGCTTATCCGCCAGCACCTGTTGGTCTAGCGAACCGTTGAGTGCCAGCACTGGGCAGTGCGTCTGCGCTATATCCCCCTTCGGATCATACTGTGTGAAGTAGATCAGCCAAGGGTTCAGCCCATCGGCAACCTTCTTGAGATCCAAAACCAAAGCAATAGGGAGCTGGTAATGTCCCTCCGAAAGCACCTTCGTGACCAAAGCTTCGCCACGCAAATCGCTCTGAGCCGCTTGGTCAAAGGTTGCTACAGCAGCTCGCAGATACTCTGCGCGAAGCTTTTCTGGCACCTCCGCCTGAGTAAGGGCAAGGTCCATTTGGTCTTGCAAAACCTCCTTGCCAGGCAGCGTGCTACCCGCTAAGCTAATGATGAAGTCAGGGACACCACGAGCTGCCAGCATAAAGGCGATGGTCCCGCCCTCGCTATGTCCCAGCACGCCCACCTTGTCAAAAGCCTTCCGACCACGTAGGTAGCGAACCGCAGCCTCTGCATCGTCCGCTAGCGTTGCGCTGGTCGCCTCGGCAACAGTGCCCGAGTCTATATCGTCGTGATAGCCACGGTCGTCGTAGCGCAGCGTCGCTACGCCATGCCGAGCCAAGTAGTCCGCCAGCACGGCAAAGGGCTTATGCTCCGCAAGGGTCTCATCACGATCCTGTATGCCCGACCCAGAGACAAAGAGAACGACCTGGCTCACACGGCTCCCCGCCTGATGCCCGACAGGGTAGGTGAGCGTGCCGTGGAGTGGTGCCGTGCCATTGTAAAAGGTCACCTCCTCCGTCTCGTAGGGGTAGGGCGGCTGTGGAGTCTGCGGACGATTAGCCTTGGCGGGCTTGCTGGCTCGTACGAGTGTGAGCGGTAGCGACATACTGCCCTGAGCGAAGGTGCCCACGATGGTGTCGCTACTCGTTAGCTTCCCCTCATAGCGAACGTATAGGTTCGGAATGGTGATGACGATGCCCTCGGCAAGCTCGATCGTTGCCTCGATACCTGTCGCCATCTGCGACGGACTATCCATTGTGCAGCAGACAGTCTCTTGCTGATCCTTGCCGATGTTGAAGCGAAGCGGTAGTTCCGTGCCCGAGACTTGTAGCGCTCCCTCCCAGATGCCGAGAGGAGGTGCCTGCTTTGTCTCTTGTTGCGCTGATAGAAGCAGTGCGCCACAGAGGTAGCAGCAGAGGAGAGTGAGTAGTTTGCGGGGTGAGGTCATAGTTTCTATTGTCATGGTTTGGTTTCGCTTAGAGTCCGTGCACTTTGTTGGGGTTGGCTTTGATAAACTCCTTCCAGCTCTTGGCACTCTCGTTGGACGTAGCCACCGCATTGGAGGTTTGCAGGAAGTGACAGTAGGCGACCGCCAAGCCATCGGTCGCATCGAGCTTCTCGGGCATCAGTTCGGCGGGAATGCGTAGCACCCGCTGGAGCATTGTCGCCACCTGCTCTTTGGAAGCTTGCCCCGTACCCGTGATCGCCTGCTTGACACGCATCGGCACATACTCCGCGATGGGTATATCTCGGCTCAGGGCCGCCGCCATAGCGACCCCCTGCGCCCGCCCCAGTTTGAGCATCGACTGCACATTCTTACCATAGAAAGGTGCCTCCAGAGCCATCTCGTCAGGTAGGAACTCATCGATCAGCCCCGCAACACGCTTGTAGATGCGCCCCAGACGGGTGTAGTGATCCTCGTAACGGCTCAGCTCGATCACCCCCATGGTGAGCATCTCGGCATGCTGCCCCCGCACGGAGAGCAGCCCGTAGCCCATCACGATGGTGCCGGGGTCGATGCCTATCAGTATGCGCTCGCCACGTGACTTGCTCATAGTGCGATCTGTCTCATCGGTGTGACATGGTATAGGACGCGTTCGCCGAAGGTCTTGCCCAGCAGCTCCAGTCGTTCGCCCAGTACCTCAGAGAGATAGTGCCCTAGATCTCGCTCCTGCTCTAGAGAGATGAGCAGGGCTAGGACCATATCGTCCATCGGCTGCGCCATCACCTCGAGGAGATCCACCTGCGCCACGCCCTCATCGTCACGGAGCAGCGGCACCAGCCTAGTGCGTAGGAACTCATTGAGGAGCGCATACTCCTGAGCTTTGAGAAAGAAAGAGACATTCACTCGGTACATAAGAAGCAGTAGTTAACCAAAGAGTATCGTGCGACTAACCTGCCGCACGCCACAAAGATACCAAAAAAGCCCTTGCGGTGCTTACTGCGCCAAGAGTATAGCTAGCTCTTGCGGTCGTGTGATAAGAGTACACATCTATACCTAAGGATGACACGTTATAGCCCTATATCCTATGGTCTACGAGTGATAACAACTAAGGAACATTTGGTTGGAGTCACGCTATGTAGCTCCATAGGCTCTCGCTATAGCGACTCTTACATCTTTGCTGATTTCAGTTTCTCCCGAAGAATTTTCCAATAGCTCACGAGGAAACGAAAATTCCCTACCGAGGGGCGAAATGAAACTTCGGAAGAATGAAATGAAACTTCGGAAGAATGAA
>NZ_CAMYEZ010000102.1 GCF_947254915.1 uncultured Porphyromonas sp.
CTCTACAACCTCATCAACGAAACAATCCATCGTGGACAGCAGATCCACGTTGTCTTCCCTATGATTGAGGGAACCGAAGAGTCTGACTTTGCCAATCTTGAGGTGGGTTACAAAGAGTATGTAGAGCGATTTGGCGAAGAGCGAGTCGTCTACGTTCACGGACGACTCAGTGCCGAGGACAAGGCGGAGCAGATGGAGCGCTTTGCCTCGGGAGAGGTGCCGATACTCCTTGCCACGACGGTTATCGAGGTCGGTGTCAACGTGCCAAACGCTACGGTCATGGTGATCAACGATGCGCAGCGCTTCGGACTGGCTCAGCTACATCAGCTGCGAGGACGCGTGGGACGTGGTGGCGACAAGAGCTACTGTCTCCTGGTCACGCCCGACGACTTGCAGGGCGATGCCAAGCAACGTATCGATACGATGGTCGCCACGCAAGATGGATTCAAGATAGCGGAAGAGGATATGCGCCTACGTGGCTTCGGACAGATGGAGGGTACACGACAGAGCGGCACTCTAGCGGGCATCAGCATAGCCGACCCCGTGGCAGACTACAATCTCCTCGCCCTCACACGGCTAGACGTCAACTACCTCCTCGACTACAGCCCCCTCCTTGACGAACCAGACACAGAGCTTTACCGCATCAACCTCGAGCGCATCCACCCCAACGCCCACCACTGGGGACAAATCAGCTAATCCCCACTCCCATTAAAGGAGCTTTGGGATGACAAAATGAGACTTAAAGCCTAGTAAATAGCGTCTGCAAAGATAATCCAGCCGATCACGAAGCGCAATACCTGATGAGACTGCTGCATCAGTCTCCTGGTGCACGGGACGTATCTCTGTAGTCTTCACACGTCTCAAAAGATTATAAAGAAGAGCGATACAACAAACGAGCTAGGTCAATCTTCTATATCACTAGGGCTGACGTATTATAGCGGACGAGTGCATCTACACCTCTATGAAAGAATTCGGAAGGTGGAGGAAATCGGGAAATTCATCCGTAGATATTCTAGATTATCCAGCGAGGGACGAACAAATTCTTCCGAACTTTCATTTCATTCTTCCGAAGTTTCATTTCATTCTTCCGAAGTTTTATTCCGCCCCTCGGTGGGGAGTTTTCGTTTTCTCGTGAGCTATTGGGGAAATTCCTCGGGAGTTATCGGACTTAGCGAAGATGCAGTAGCAACTATAGCGCTACACAGTCAAGCTCAATCCTCATATTCCAAAGTTGTCGTCAAGCGCAGTTAGTGAAGTACAAAGATATAATGCGTCAGCCCTGTCTATATCACTTATTGCTATCCAATAAAAGTTTTAGAAGATAAGCCTTCTTATTTTACTGAACAGCAATATTTTCAAATAGATCAAAGGAGGTGTGACAGGAGTTGCTCGGTAAGGGCGAGATGTGTGTAGGTGGCGTAGCAACGCCCCGTATGCCATAGTGCAGTCGCCACGGGATCGCCCCACGCATTGTACTGCTGCGCTACCGTGGGGAGCGGGTCGATGATGCGAGAGTAGTGGAACTCGTGTCCACGCACCGCCACGCCCTCTATCTCGAGCTGTCGGTAGCCGAGGGCTAGTCCGCGCTGCTGCATCGTGGCGGTCTGCTGTAGCGCCCCCACAAGCGGATAACTGCGCCCCTCCTCGTCAACAATCGCTTCGCAGAGAAGAAGCATGCCTCCGCCCTCGGCAAGCATCGCTCCGCCCCCACGGATGTAGTCGCGAAGGCTGTCGAGCATAGATTTATTGGCGGACAACTGCTCCAAATGTAGCTCGGGATAACCACCAGGGAGATAGACGAAGTCGCTCGGCGGAAGCTCCTTGTCGGCGAGCGGACTGAAGTAAGTCACCTCGCCCCACTGCTCTAGCTGACGCACATTCTCCTGATAGAGGAAGTTGAAAGCGTCGTCACGAGCCACGGCTATACGACGAGGCGTTGACGAAACTTGCTTTTGCAAAGCAGGAGCTTCGTGGAGTCGCTCCTTTCGCTCTGAGGAGATGGCTAGGAGGCGGTCAATATCTAGATGTTGCTCTAAGAGGTCGGCCACCTGATCGGCGTAACGGTCTATCTGCGCCAAGTCGTCAACGTCCAGTCCTAGATAACGACTAGGAATGGCGATGTCTTCTACACGAGGCAGCGAGCCCAGCACGGGCACGCCCGCATCTGCGGCAGCTTGCGTAAGATAGGTTAGGTGACGCTCCGAAGAGACCTTATTAAAGATGACTCCCGCTATCCGGACCCTAGGGTCAAAGTGCTGCAACCCGTAGAGCAACGGAGCCACCGTATAAGCCATCGAGCGCGGGGTCACGACCAGCACGATGGGCAGGTCTAGGAGACGAGCAATGTCGGCCGCAGAACCTTTGTCCCGATCGTAACCGTCGAAGAGCCCCATCACCCCCTCCACGATGACCGCCTGAGCGTCCTGACTATAATGGTCGTAGAGCGCCTGCACGCGCTCGGCACCGTACATAAAAAGGTCCAGATTGACCGCCGGGCGACCCGTAGCCACGCTGTGTAGCTTAGGATCTACGTAGTCGGGGCCACACTTGAAAGCTTGGGTGGCCAGACCGCGACGTGTGTAAGCACGGAGGAGACCCATGGTGAGCGTGCTTTTACCACTCTCAGAGAGGGGCGCAGCGATGAGAAGGGAGGGAAGAGTTGACATAAGTGATTGACTAAAGTTGTGAGTCGGGAATGAGAAGAACCTCGAGCTGAGCCGATGGAACGAGAGGTTTGCAGACCTGATAACAGTGATCAACGAGGCTTTGGTAGAGAGGGTGCGTACCGTCAGGGAAGATCTGCCACAGTTCGCGGGCCAGGGTCATCTCGTTGATCTGTTGCTTCTGCGCTTCGGTTGCTCCAGCGGCAGAGGCGAGGGCGATGATGAAAGCTTTGTCCATCACCACCTTCTTGCTATGTGTGTCCAGTTCGCCAGCCGCCAGCTTGACCGCCTTGCCGATCATGATGCCGAGGGTAATCTGCGGGAAACCCAGTTCGTTGGCTAGGCTGAGCGTCTCTCCGATGAAGTTGCCATACTGAACGAAAGCGTTGGCGGGGAGGTCGGGAAAGCGCCCCTTGAGGTAGCGCTCGCTACGTCCGCCAGAGTTAAGCACGAGATGCTTGCCATAGACCGACTTGCTCACCTCCAGCTCACGACGTATCGACTCGACAAAGGCTTCGCTCGAATAGGGACGCACGACGCCTGTAGTGCCGAGGATAGAGATGCCGTCTAGAATGCCGAGCCGTGGATTGAAGGTGCTGTGGGCGAGCCGTCGTCCCTCGGGAACGGAGATGGTCAGGTCAATGCCTACTTGGGAGAGGTCGACCAAAGCGCCGAGTGCTTGGCGCATCATCTGACGCGGGACGGGGTTGACGGCAGGCTCTCCGACCTCTAGTCCGATGCCAGGGAGGGTAACACGCCCTACCCCTTCGCCCTGTAGGAAGGAAACCCCACTATGAGCCTGCGTGAGCGACAAGTCAGCAACGATCTCTGCGCCATCCGTTACGTCAGGGTCACTGCCCGCATCCTTGATGGCAACCGCTCGAGCGCCGTGCTCCGTAAGCTCCGTATGCTGGATGGGAAAAGGAACCCGTTCGCCCTGAGGAAGGGTTACGGTTACCTCGCTGTAAGACTCCTCGTTGAGCAGTGTGAGCAGGGCTGCCGTAGCAGCAGCTGTAGCGGTGGTGCCAGTCGTCAAGCCAATGCGCTGAGGAAAGAAGTCGCTCCCCAGCAGTCGCTCGATGGAGCGACGAAGACCTACGGGACCCTCGACAGTGACGGTAGCAGGATAAGGGATCTGTGGCCTTCGAATAACCAGCACGGTGATGCCGAGGGCTAGAGCCTCCTCCACTTTTGCCGCAAAGCCACTCGTGTCGCCACTCTCCTTGAGTAGGATCATGTCTGGTCGTAGCGTGGCGAAGAGCTCTCGGTCACACTGCTCCTTGTCATAGTAAACCACCCGCTCTGGCGGGAAGTCGCTCTGCCGTAGTCGCTCCTCGGTCTCTGCGATCGGCATCACCCGCAGATAGGTCTCGTGCTGGGTCCAGTAGGCTCTCAGTCTCTCGATCGAGTTGACACCCGTCAGGGCGAGCAGTCGCCGAGGTTGCTCCTTGAGCAGATATGTCAGCGCTGCATCAAAGGAGTCCAGCGACACGACCGAGGCGGGCAAAGCGGGAAAGGTGCGCTCGTACCGTATCACAGGGAGCTGCAGGCGGGACACGCAGTCGGCCACGCTCTGGTGAACGCCCATTGCGAAGGGGTGCGCCGCATCTACGATGAGGGCTATCGATCGCTCCGTGCAGAAGTGCGCCATCTCCTCGCCATTCATTCCGCCCTCTAGACGGATCCCGTGGTGCATCGTGAGCTCTTGCGAAGCGCCTCGTGTGGAATAGTAAAAGGGTTTGCCCGCTTCCTCACACACCTCGAGCGCTTTGCGCCCTTCTGTGGTTCCTCCGATGATTAGGATCATACGTTTGAGGTGTGAATGGAGAAGTGTAAGGTCTCGGGGTCGAAGTCTATTCCCTTTGCCGCAAAGTAGCTTGGCAAAGTCCCGTCACCAGCGAGCGTCTTCGGCGGACCCATATGTAGCTTGTGGTCATCATCGAGGAGCCACACCTGATCAGCTATCTGAAGAGCCAGCTCTAGGTCATGGGTAGAGAGGAAAATCGTCTTGTGCGTCTCACGAGACAAGCGAAGAAGGAGCTGAAGCATCTCCACCTTAGAGGGAAAGTCCAGGAAGGCAGTCGGCTCGTCCAGTAATATGATAGGAGTCTCCTGCGCCAGCGCCTTGGCGATCATCACCTTCTGGCGCTCGCCGTCACTGAGCGAGTCGACCATGCGCTTGGCTAGAGGCTGTATGCCGACCAACTGTAGCGCCTCGTCGACCGCCTGACGATTACTCTCGTTCATCTGCCCCCAGAAACCCGTATAGAGACTACGTCCTAGGGCGATCATCTCGTAGGCAGTCGTATTGCTCATGATAAGTCGCTCCGTTAGCACGACGCTGATACGATGCGCCAGCTCTTTGGCACTGTATTGCTGTATCTCCTTACCCTCGACCAGGAGCGCCCCGCCGAGCTTCGGCTGAAAGGCTGCGATCGTCCTGAGTAGCGTCGACTTGCCCACCCCATTTGACCCGATAAGGCAGGTGAGCTGTCCCGACCAGATGGTGGCATTGAGCTGGCTCGCTACGACGCGCGTGCGCTTCATCTGGTGATACCCTATTGATAGGTCACAAAGCTCTATCGTTGCGTGGCTAGTCATACGATTACAGTTGCTCTCTACGTCGTTTGTCAAATAGTACCCAGATCACGATCGGAGCGCCAATGAGCGCCGTCACCGAGTTGATCGGTAGCGCCCCCTCCATGCCTGGCATGCGGGCGATCAAGTTACAGCAGAGCGCCAGGAGCGCCCCGACGAGCGTCACGGCGGGCATCAGTGTCAGATGATTGGAGGTGGCAAAGATGGTGCGACAGAGATGCGGGACCGCCAGTCCGATGAAGACGATCGGACCGCAGTAAGCGGTCACGATAGCGGTCAGCAGGCAGGCCGAGAAGATCACTAGGTGGCGTGCCCGTCCGTAGTTTAGCCCGAGACTGCGGGCGTAGTTCTCCCCGAGGAGCATCAAGTTCAGCACCTTAATCAGCAGGAAGGAGAGCGGTATCAGCACCAGCATGATCAGGACAAAGGTAGTCACCTGATCGCCACTCACCTTGGCAAAGCTGCCCAAGCCCCAGATCACATAGCTGCGCACATCCTCATCATTGCTAAAGAACTTCAGCACGCCGATGATTGCATTCGCTATGTAGCCGATCATCACACCCATAATCAGTAACACCACATTGCCACGGACACGCTGCGCCATCGTCATGATGATTGACATTACGAGCATCGCTCCGAGGAGTGCCGCCACCGAGACAGCCATCTCCCCCACGAAGCCCATCCGCACCAGTGCTCGCTGGCTAATGCTCCCCGAGAGGAGGATAAAGGTCGCCACACCTAGACTAGCTCCCGAGCTAATACCTAGCTCCGAAGGGCCCGCCAGCGGATTGCGAAAGACTGTCTGCATCTGCAGTCCGCTAATGGAGAGCCCCGCCCCCGCCACTAGTGCCGTAATGGTCTGCGGGTAGCGACTCTTCCAGATGATGTTGCGCCAGATCTCATCGCCGCCAGCATCCGCCCCAAAGAGTATGCGTACCACCTGGTCAAAGGGGATAGCAATCGTCCCCAGCGATAGGTTGAGCACGAAGAAGACTACGATGAGGAGTGCTATGACTGTAAAGGCTATAATCGGACGTCGCATAGCTTCCCTTAGCGGGTTAATATCGAGTAAAAGACCGGCTCATGGTCAGGCAGTAGCTGCGGGTGAAAGGCGTGAATCAAGTCCGCCAAGACCACCTCCGGCTCCACGGGCGAAAGCTCATAGAACGGTCTCTCCCGCAGATTGCAGTACAGTACCTGCTTATCCCGATAAGCTTTGAAGTCTCGGTAGCGCGCATCCGTCTTGCCCAGCACATCGTAGGAGAAGGTGCCATCGTAGCTATTCGCAATGCGCCAGTAGTCCGCATCGGCAGCCTTAGCATAGACCGTCTCGAAGTCTACGTAGAAGCCTCCCGACTCCTTATCGTCTGCCATAAAGTAGTCCGCACCTGCATCCTCAAAGAGGTGTGCCAAGTAGCTTGCGCCACCCACCACGTACCAGTTGCCGCCGTGCAGTTCACCGCTAAGCACCTTCGGACGTGGCAAGTCCTCGGTGATCAAAGCTTGTAGCTCGTGGTAGCGCTGCTCTATCGAGCTAAAGATCGTCTCCGCACGCTCCTCCATGCCCAGCAGGAGCGCCGTAAACTTAAGCCACTCAGCCTGCCCCAGCGGGGAAGTCTCCTTGTAGCCCAGGAAGGTAATCAGCGGTATGTCTAGCTGCTTGATCACATCGTAGCCACCCCGCTTGAAGGGGCTTACTAATATAATGTCTGGTCGCAGAGCCATGATTAGTTCGCTATCGAAGTTCCCCTCGATGCCGATCCGCTTAGCAGCGCCCGAAGCCAGCCGTGACTGCATCTCCTCGTTGAAGAGAAAGCGCGTACTCGGCATCCCCACGACTCGATCCACCGCATCAAGCTTGATAAAGTTAGAGAGCTGTAGCGTCGTCATCACGATGACCCGACGCACTGGCGTCTCTATCATGGTGTAGCCCTCTGGCACCTCAGCAGCCAGCTCCTGCGCCTGTTCACGAGGCACCAAAGCGTAGCGATACACCTCATTACTGTCATGCGTTGGGTCAGAGATAGTAACCAGCGTCACCGCCCCTGTGCGCTTGATTTGGAGCCCCTCGGCATAACGTATCATAGCAGTGCTATCCACCTCTGAGCCCTCCGCAGTGCCCTCGTCAGAGCCTCCCTTACCACAGGAGAGCAGTAGTAAGGAGAGCACTAGACCACTCAGCAAATATCTCATACAGCGTAATGTATCCATCTCGTTATTGATCTGTTGCACTGCAAAGATACACAAACGACTCGTCCTAGCTCTAAGGTACCCGTACCCAAATCTCGCCAATCTCATTGCCAGCCTGCTCAGCGTGCTGAGGTGTAGCAATATTAATCTCTAACTTCTAATACTCTAACCGCTTTTTCCACCGAAGAATTATCCAATCTCTCGGTGAAAATTATAGATTATCCAGTGAGGAACGAAGAAATTCTTCCGAACTTTGATTTCATTCTTCCAAAG
>NZ_CAMYEZ010000103.1 GCF_947254915.1 uncultured Porphyromonas sp.
CCTAGCGGGAGGGCGTCCGTTGTGTCAAAGGTTACAGCGTCGTGGTTTTAACGGGAACGGACGCACAGATCGTGCGTCCCTACAAAGGGCTACGCGTCTCGCTTTGACACGACAGACGCACCCGGCGTGTTACTTGTTCAGATCAAGGGAGATGCCGAGACGTATGACGGGCGGATTGATCGGGTAGTGCGCTGCGGAGAAGCGCTCCGAGGGTGAGATAAAGAGGTCGCCGAGGTTGTAGTACTCGACAAAGAAGCGAGCCCGCTTGAGCTGGAAGCTGACGAATGCGTTCAGATGGGGGAAGTTGCCATACTTCGTCGCCGTCTGATTGACAAACTGCATGACGGCTGGCTCGTAGTAAGGGGCGTAGTATCGTGTATGCCAGCGGCAATCCACGCCGAGCATGACGCGCAGGACGCGAGCGTAGAAGAAGTCTGTGTAGAGCGATCCGTATAGACTCAGCGTCGGCAGGGGCATCACCTCCTGACGTGTGGAGAGCTGGTAGAGGGCTTTCAGTCTCCAGGCGAGCCAGCCCCACTTGTAGTCATGTAGGAGCCGTGCCGAGAGGATCTGTATCGGGTCTGCGCATTGCTGGACGATCCCTTGCGAAGTCCAGTAGAGCTGGTTTTGCAGCGTAGCTGTCTCGACGCTTAGCGAGGTGCCCAGCTTGTCAAGCGTGAGTCGCCCTCCGAAGGCTAACCGGCGCTCATAGCCGAAGTCCACGTCCCAGCGGTGGAAGGTGCCGTGGAAGTGCCGGATGAAGTAGTCTGGACGGCGGTTCTCAAAGTTGCCCCAGGCGCGCAATCCCACGGGGAAGCTCCAGAGACGAAACGAAGTGGCGATACCGCCCTGCGCCAGTATGGAGCCGATGTTTTCGCCTATGAGAGTGCTCTCAAGCTGCGCATCGAAGTTGAGCAGGTGTCCCGAGGTACGCGCTATACGTCCGCCTACGACGACGTCCATAGTGCTGTGCCCCAGTCGCTCCCGATAGATCGAATCGGGGGTGTAGTAGTATTTGTTTTCCAGCCGCACATACGCCTCTAGTCCAAACTTAACCCACGGTCTGAAGCCCTCACGAAGCGAGAGGACGAAGCTATTGTCCAGCTGCCACCTGCGTGTACTATCTTCGGGCAAGACGTAGAGCGAGTCGAGCGCCCCCGAGGGACCTTTGTGCATGTAGGCGTAGTGGTTGGGGTACTGCTCCCAGGTGGCTTGGTTGCGGTTCACATATTGATGCACGCCCTGCCTAAAGCTCAAGATATGCCCCACACTTGCTATCGGCACGAAGCGCGTTGTGTCGGCATCGGTGCGACGCTCGCCAAAGATCGTCAGCGTATCGCTAGCACTGCGCGGACGATAGGAGCCGAAGTTGTAGCGCTGCGAGAGGAAGACGTGGGCATCGTCGATACCGTTCCAGACACGCTCCGCCTGACGAACGGGTATCTCGTGGCTCTCCAGCGTACGCCTGCCAGAGTTGCCCCGTGTTGGGTCGTTGACATAACCGTCCTCCATAATACCGCCATTCTCAGTAATGCGTGCGAAGTTGCCCCCGCCCGAGAGATACGCCTCGTAGCGATCTAGGGTTAGCGCAGCAAAGAGACGGTAGTCGGAGCTCTTCGTACGATTGCCTATGTAGTAGCCAGGAGAGTAGGTGTAGTTGAAGTCGGCTCCCATCGCTAGGCGCTTGCCGAGGTTGAACGCTATCGTTCCGTCAAACTGCTCTTCCCTTCTTTGCGCATCTCCATTGCGCTGATAGAAGAGCTTGGAGAAAGGAGTCTTCGTCCGATAGAAGAGACGCCTAGACTCGTCCCATACGAAGCCTGAGAGCGTTTGATCAAAGAGGAAGCGATGCTGCGGACGCAGGCGGTTGAAGTAGTCCATATCAATCCACGGAGACCTCAAGTTGCCGAGGTAAGCCATCACGATGGAGCGGCTCTCCGCTTTCACCTGATCGTGAAAGAGCGTGCTCAGCGTGTCGGGACGCGACTCATAGAGCGCACCCGTGTAGGGATTGATCAGGAAGCTGTGGAGCGTCTCTCCACGGTAGAGGAGCTCGTGGGGATCCTTGTCGAAGGCGGGTAGCGGTATGTCGTAATCGTAGCGTGACTGCGCCTGAAGGGCTGTCGCTAGGAGGCTCCACAGGCTGAGGAGGCAGAGGGCGTATCGGACTAGCTTATTCATAGCTCAGGCGTTGTAATCAATAGTCCCCCATCGATGGGTAATACACGGTAAGGCAAGAGCGGACTCTGCGCAGGCCCTTGGATCGGCGTGCCACCGCCATAGACAATGCTAAAGCGACTGTGACACTTAGGACAGACCGCCTCGAGTTTGTCATTGACCAGCAAAGCGTTCGTCGGATCCAGCTCCTTAGGGCAGGCAAGGTCGTAAGCGTAGTAGTAATCGGCCGTGCCACTCCCAGCGAAGCCGTGAATGACGAGGATGCCTCCGAAGCCTATGGCTGAGGTCGCCGTGGAGGGCTTGGTGATGCGCAGGTACCCCCCGATGGGTATGAGCGCACGACCCTCGGCACTGGCGAAGTAGATCGGATAGTGCACTGGACGCAGGGGCGTGGCGTACTGCACCTCGCCTTGACACCCCAGCAGTAGGAGCGTCATGAGCGATAAAAGCATGATGCGGGCACCCTTCATCCTGGTCTTCGTTCTAGCTTTGGACTATGCGTCGTAGCGTATCTGCCCCAACATATTGGCAATGTACTGGACCGCCTCCTCTAGGCGAGGCTGTACCATGCCAGCGATAAAGGGGTTGAGCTTTGCCTCCATGGAGACGACCAAGGTGCTGCCTTCGCTCTCCTGAGGGGTGAGCCGTATGGAGACCTTAGCGGGGAGCATGTCGTGCTCAATCTGATAGCACACCTCCTCGGTAGGGATACGCTCGGAGACGACGAGCGCGAGGTCTGCCGAGAACTTCATCACCTGCGCTTGTACTTCGCAGCGATCGCTAGTGAGCGAGGAGACCTTGACCTGCTTTTCCTCTAGTAGCTGATGTAGCTCCTCTAGATTGGTTAGGTCACTGATCTTACGGTAGATCGCCTCACAACTATAAGTAGAGGCGACGGGTTGGCTTTGTATCGTCATAGGAGTGCTCGTATAAGCTAATGTACGGTAATGCTAGCGTCCCCACTGGCTCGGGTTCTGTCGCCACTGAGCGAGCATCTCAAGGTCGCTCTCAGAGACGTAACCAGCCGAGACAGCCTGGCGAATGACTTCGTTGTAATCGGTCAGGGTACGCATCTCTACGCCTGCCTTGGCGAAGAGCTCCTCAGCCTCGGCGAAGCCGTGCGTATAGACCGCCATGAGTCCCTCGACCTGTGCGCCTGCTGCTTGCAGCGCCTCGACAGCCTTCATACTACTGCCGCCCGTAGAGATCAGATCCTCGATGACTACGACTCGAGCTCCCTCGGGTAGGTACCCCTCGATGAGGTTTTGCTTGCCATGATCCTTTGCGGAGGATCGTACATAGACGAAGGGCAGTCCCAGCTCGTCTGCCACCAAAGCTCCCCACGAGATGGCACCCGTGGCAACGCCAGCCACCACCTCAGCCTCGGGATAGAGGTCGCTCACCTGGAGGGCAAAGGCTTGCTTGATGTAGCTACGATGCTCGGGATAGGAGAGCGTCTTGCGGTTGTCGCAGTAGATGGGGCTAAGCCAACCAGAAGCCCAGGTAAAAGGGGCGTCTGGACGAAGCTCAACAGCCTGAATAGCGAGCAAACGATGAGCTACCGACTGGGCGATAGAGAGCTTCTGAACTGAATCTTTTGAGGTCATAAGAGGATAGGTATCTTAGATATACCGCAAAGGTACGAATTTAGAGGTTAGAAGATGGAGATTCGCAGGACCGATGCATTATATCTTTGTACTGCACTCACTACGCTTGACGAGAACTCTGGAATATGTGGCTTGAGCCTGGCTTCATAGCGCTATCAATACTCATACATCTTCGCCAAGTCCGAGGTCTTCCGAGAAATTTTCCCAATAGCTCCCGAGAAAACGAAAATTCCCCACCTAGGGGCGAAATGAAACTTCGGAAGAATGAAATGAAACTTCGGAAGAAGCAAATCAAAGTTCCGAAGAATTTTTCGTTTCCTCGCTGAATGATCCAACATATCTACGGATGAATTTCCTGATTCCCTCCACCTCCCGATTTCTGTCATAGAGACGCAGATGCATTCGGGCGCTATAATGCGTCAGCCTTGTGGAGATTAGGGGTGAGAAGTTAGAGATTAGAGGGTAGAGAGGTTGGCATTTCTAGGCGGAGGAGCCTAGTTTTATCGGCAACTGTAGTGTCCCCCCCCTAGCGCCTCAACAAATAGTCGGAGCCTATCCACGTAGTGTGGGTAGACTCCGACTTTTGTTTTACAGCTCTCTCTGAGAGGAGAGCGAGTAGATGTGCTTACTTCTTCGCTGCTGCGAGCTTCTTACGTTGCTGCTTACTGCGTACTAGGTAAGCGATAGGCGATGCGACGAAGAGCGTACAGAAGATACCGTAGACGATACCGATGAGTAGCGCAAAGGTAAAGCTACGCATAGAGGCTCCACCGAGAAGGAAGATGATGAAGACCACTAGGAAGGTCGAGAAGGAGGTCTGCACCGTACGAGCTAGCGTACTGTTGAGTGCCTCATTCATCACAAGCTTCTCCTCACGGTTCGGATAGTTGTGTAGCGTCTCACGGACACGGTCGAAGACGACAACCACGTCGTTGATCGAGTATCCGATGATCGCTAGTAGCGCTGCGATGAAGTTCTGATCCAACTCCATCGTAAAGGGCATGATCTGCCAGAGCAGTATGTAGCTCGCCACGATAAGTAGCGTGGTGGTAGCCACAGAGGCGAAGGCTCCTAGCGAGAAGGCCCAGTTGCGGAAGCGGAGCAAGATGTACAGTCCCATGAAGATCAAGGAGAGAACCACCGCTATGATAGCCTGACGAGAGATGTCCTTAGACATACTCGGGCTAACGCGCTGTGAGCTGACGACATAGTTGTCAACAAACTGCTGCTGGGTGGTACCCTGTGGGAGGAACTTCTGTACGCCCTCGAAGACCTTGCCGATGACGAGTAGCTCCTCGTCTTCGCTCTCCTGAGCCATACCGATACCATAGTTGGTTGAGATACGAACCTGGTTGCCCTCCGTACCGATTGAAGTGACGAGGACATGCTCCTCAAGAGGCTTCGTGAGAGCCTCACGCACCTCAGCCGAAGAGACTGGCTGCTCAAAGGCGACGATATAGTTGCGACCACCGGAGAACTCGATACCTCTATTGAGACCCCATACGAATGAACCGATGAGACCGAGCACTAGGATAGAGCCAAAGATGATGAAGCCCTTGTTGCGGTTCTCGAGGATCTTGAAGCTTGGGTTATTTAGCAGGTTACGTGTGAGGAAGGTCGTATAAGTAACCTTGTCCATGCGACCCTTCTTATCAAGCGCCTCAACGACGATACGCGTCAGGAAGACGGCTGTGATAAAGGAAGCGATGACACCGATGATGAGCGTCGTAGCGAAGCCACGGATAGGTCCAGTACCAAAGGCATAGAGCACACCACCCGTGATGACGGTCGTGAGGTTGGAGTCAAAGATTGCTGAGAAAGCGTTGCCATAACCGTCCTGGATAGCACGAGTCATAGACTTGCCAGCACGTAGCTCCTCCTTGATACGCTCGAAGATCAGGATGTTTGCATCCACCGCCATACCGAGCGTTAGCACAAGTCCCGCAATACCGGACAAGGTCAAGACACTGTGGAAAGAGGCTAAGACACCGAGCGTGAAGAAGCTGTTGAGGATCAGAGCGCCATCGGCGATGAGACCTGGGATGAGGCCGTAAGCGAGGCACATGTAGATCATCAGTAGGATGATAGCTATCGCAAAGGAGATGATACCAGCCTGGATAGATTCGCTACCGAGGGTAGGACCGACGACACTCTCCTGCTCGATCTCGACAGAAGCCTCCATACGTCCAGAGTTGAGGACGTTGGCAAGGTCGGTTGTCTCGTCAACAGTAAAGTGACCTGAAATCTCAGAGCGTCCGCCTGTAATCTCCGAATTGACATTAGGAGCAGAGTAGACGACACCATCGAGGACGATAGCAATGTTTCGACCAATGTTGTCACCCGTCAGGCGAGCCCACTTGCGAGCGCCCTCATCGTTCATAGTCATAGTGACGACGGGGCGGTTCTGACCTAGGTCATTACGCACCTCACTACGTGCCGAGGTGACCACCTCACCACCTAGATCGGGGAGCGCATTACGGTTACCACGGATAGCGTATAGCTCGTATATGTCCGTCTCCTTGCCCGTCTGTGGATCCTTGATAGGCGAGTTACCCCAGAGGAGCATCAGATCCTCACGGATCATCTTTTGCTTCTGAGCCTCCTCGAGCATCTCATCGATCTTGTCTAGATCAGCACGACGAGCGTAGCCAACGATGGTACCACGATTGGTAATATTGAGCTTGCTAAAGAGGACATTCTCCACACCTCCTGTGGCTGGTTTCTGTACAGCTGTCGAGTCAGCCGCCGTAGTAGTCGTGTCTGCAGGCGTTAGGTCCTTGCCATTCGCCATAGCGGTGAGACGATTGTTAGCGTCGACGAGGTCGCTAGCGATCTCATCATAGGTATAGGTGCGCCAGAACTGGAGGTTCGCACTGCGCTGCAGTAGCTCACGAACACGCTGTGGCTCGGTGACACCAGGTAGCTCGACTAGGATACGACCCTGCCCCTCGATGCGCTGTACGTTTGGAGCGACGACACCAAAGCGGTCAATACGAGTCTTGAGGACGTTGATAGCAGCGTCGATAGCACTACTATACTTCTCCTGAAGCTCCTTGATGACCTCCTGATCGCTCGACTTAGGCGAGATGACATCACGGAGGGGACCATTGCTAAAGATGACAGCGAGCGACCCCGAGGGCTCAAGCTCCTTGTAAGCCTCGACGAAAGTCCCGACGAAGTCATTAGCACCCTCCTTAGCAGCTCTATCGATAGCCTCGATGAAAGCTGGCGACTGGTTATGTCCCGAGAGGTTGCGCAAGAGGTCACGACCGTTGACCTTGAGGACGACGTTCATACCGCCCTTGAGGTCTAGTCCGAGGCCTATCTGCTGGTTGCGGGCTTTCTTGAGCGTGTAGCCAAACCACACCTTCTCGTTGGCCATTGAGTCGAGATACGCTTTGCCATCCTCGCCAGCTGCGGTCATCGCCAGCGCCTTCTGATCGTAGTGCCTTACCACGGGGGTAAAGGAGATATAGAAAGCGCAGATGATCGTCAGTAGAGCGGCGAAGAGGATCACAAATCCTTTGTTCTGCATGAGTATATTTGATATATCGTTATTATTTCACGTAGTCTAGATTGCCACAAAGTTACGCTAAAATATACTACTGACAAACAGATACCTCTCCAATCACCCGAAAAAGTCCTTCTGTCCCCCCCCGTAGAGCCCTCAAATGCCACTATGAAGTAGGATGACAGCGCCTCGCCTCACAAATGAAGCTTAAGGGCAGTCTAACTACACCACCAAGCCACCATTCTTGTGCAAAAAAAAACAATCTGACCGTTTTAAGCTTGCTTGAGTCAGAGCTGACGCATTATAGCGAATGAGTGCATCTACATCTCTATGGCAGAAATCGGGAAATTCATCCGTAGATATTCTGGATTAT
>NZ_CAMYEZ010000104.1 GCF_947254915.1 uncultured Porphyromonas sp.
CACGCTGAGCTTTTAGCACAGCGACAAATCGCTCCATAAACATAAAGTCTATCTTCCCATCTCGGGTGGGGAGCTGAACGTAAGAGTCTAAAAACGTTTTATTGACATCTCGGACTAATACAGACAGAAGTTTAGGCTTCAACGCATTCAACACTGTTGTGAAGAAGGATATGCTCCCATTCGGAAGGCTTCCTTTGAAAACAACTTTTCGAACAAACTGTCCAGCGTACCATTGCCGTTGTCTATAAAAGAAGTCCATTTGAAGCAAACCTAGGCTCCATGTCCCAGCTTCATTTAGGTTCTCCTTGTTTACAAAAGCTGTTGTTTGTAGTATCCCTTGGTTTTGAGATGTGCGTGTGACATAGTCGTATTCATCTCCAGACACAAGAGCCTCCTTGTTAAAGCTTAAAGTTCCCTTGACTTCAAACAGGTCACCGATCCTATATTCGCCCCACTCAACGCCTGAGAGCATCTTGTTGAGTGGGGCGTCTATTTTCCCAGCGTCTCTTCGTCTGTGGGTTGGTTCTTGATGAGGTTAGAGACTTCCCAGGCGAGGTAGTCGGAGATGGTCTTCTTGAAGTCTTGGAGTGTGGGGCGGGTATCGATGGGGGCGGACTGATTCCAGTCGGCTCCGCTCTTGGGGTCTATGGTTCCCTCGTAGTACTCCTCCTCGGTAAAGATCTTGAGGTATTGCTTGCCATGGAGTGCGAGATTGACCACCTCCTCGTAGCGCTCCTTGGCTCTATCGGTGTCACGTAGATTATTGCTTGCTTTCTTGCGATTGGTGCGTGTATAGCCATCATTGGAGAAGTCTATAAAGCGAACGATGGACTTGGGGTCGTGTCGCTTGGCTACCTGAAAGAGGTAGACATTGGTCTGTACGCTAGACTTGCCTAGGAAGAGATCTATCGGCATCTTGATACTAGCGAGGAGTGTGTTATTGCGGAGGATGCGCTCGTTGAACTCTCGCGCCTTGCCACTCCCTGCAGAGCTCTGTATGATGACTGCAGCATAGCCGCGCGACATCATCTTGAGGGCACGCTCTACGAAGACCATACCACACCCCTCTGCTGAGTAGGGAGGATTGAGGATGAAGGCGTCAGCGGGAAACGGTTCGTCGGTCTTGCCATAGCCATACTTGCCATTGAAGTCTTTGAGAGAGTCTTGGTTGATGATGTTAGAGCTACCATCGCCCATAAGTATCATATTGAGCACGGCGAGCATGTAGATGTTGGAGAGCACCTCCAGTCCGAGCAGTTGCTCCGCCTTGATATGTCGCTCCTTACGTGCCAGCTCTTCGGGTGAGGAGATGGTCTTACGAGCGTCTCGGAGCATCTCGTTCATAGCGGCTACCAGTAGTCCAGCTGATCCAGTCGCAAAGTCCCAGACATAGGAATCCTTGTTGACCCCCGTGAGCCGTACGAGGAGCTGAGCAACATAAGAGGGGGTGAGGACGACATCGTTGAGCTTGTCTTGGGTAAAGCCTAGCCAAGAGTACATCTCGTTAAAGAGCTTGCCCGTGAAGTCGGTCGTCAACCCTATCTTGTAGTATATACCGAGGTCATCTACGATCTTATTAAAGATGCGCTTGAGCTGGGTCTCACCATTGACTACCTTATTGATATGATCTGTGGTGAGTGTGTTTTGTAACTGGCGTACGATGTACTCCTGCTTATCTTGTGGGATGCTCTTCTCTCTGAGGAAGGCCTCTATCTTGCGAATTATAATGTCGCCGTCCCGATTGCCCACCTCATTGGAGCACTGGAGCTCGCTAGACTCTAGTGGCTTCACACAGCCTGGCACCCCAAGGGTTGCCATGATTGTTGCTGCGACAAGGTAGATGCGGTCGTTTTCGCCTAGTCCCTTTTCGTTTTGATAGATGTCGTTGTTGAGCTTTGTGAGGCTGACTTCGATCTCTCGCTCTCGTTGCTCCTTGATCTTCTGGAGCTCTTCGGGCGATAAGCTCAGCGTCTTGACACGCTCGATAAAGTCATCAAAGTAGTCTCGGCTCAGGAATGAGAGGTCAGTATAGGAGCCTACCTCCTGTCCCGCTCCGTAGTTGTCCTTAGAGACTAGGTAGACCCCGATCTGGTGGTGAAGCTCGCCCTGCCCATCTTTGTACCCTGTAGCACCGATGGCTATGACCTTAGTATAATCTGTATAGTGTAGGAGGGCGTTGGCATAGTGCACGGCACCATTGACGGCATAGTCGTTGATGTTCTTATAGTTTGGCTCTCCCTTACCTTTCGTGTTGTCCACCTGTCCCGTGGCGTTGAGCTTGACAAGCCTGTCCTTATAGCCTTTGTACTCAATGAGTATCGGATAGCTCGTGCCGTACTTGTCTTGTAGGAGTAGCTTCGCATCGGGGCGATTACCACCTGCGCCACCTTGCTTGGAGGCATACTGCTTGAGGGCATTATCTATCTAACTATTGAGCGAGTCCTGCTCTAGCTTGTAGTCTAGACCATACTCCTTGAGCTGACTGTTTAGGAGGTTAGCTATATTCGGTTCGACAGATTGCTTTACTAGTGCCATAGATTGTATGTTCGGTTGATTGTAGAGTAGCGAGAGTCGTACCTCTCCTTAGGCCCCAAAGGTACTAATAAATAAGGAGCAGACGGTAGGTGACGAGGGCTCTGTGGATGTGTCAAAAGAGAGACGAGTAACGGCTGTAGGGACGTACGGTGAGTATCTAGCGGGAGAGCGTCCGTTGTATCAAAGGTTACAGCGTTCGTTGTGTCAAAGGGTACAACGTCAGGGATTTAACGGATACGGACGCTCAACCGAGCGTCCCTACAGCCGTTACTCGTCTTGCTGTACTACAACGGACGCACGGTCGTGCGTCCATACACTTCGTTACAAGTCTCGCCTACCGAGGAAATCAGAAATCGCCACGGAGCAAACGAAAATTCTCCACGGAGGGGCAAAATAAAACTTCGGAAGAACGAAATGGAACTTCGGAAGAATGAAATGAAAGTTCGGAAGAATTTTTCCGTTTCTCGCTGGATAATCCAAGATCTCTACGGAGGAATTTCTTGATTTCCTCCACCTCTTGATTTCTGACATAGAGATGTAGATGAACTCGTCCGCTATAATGCGTCAGACCTGGTCTTACTCGTACTACGCTGACTTGACTTGCTCAATCTATGTAAAAAGCGAGGCGTAAGGGTCTGTTGAAAAAAAAGGAGGTAGACGCTTTGATATATTTGAAAGTTATCGTACCTTTGTGGTGGCTTTGTGCTGAGAGTGCTTTCTGCCCTCGAGTAGGGTCTCGGAGTCCTCAAAGCTTAAAAGGGAATCAGGTGAAATTCCTGAACAGTCCCGCTGCTGTAAGCCTCGCAAAGCAGGCATCATAACCACTGCACCTTGAATAATTGGTGTGGGAAGGGATGTCTGTATGAGGTAAGTCAGAAGACCTGCAAGGCTTGAAGCGCTACGAGGTATAGCATAAGGAAATAATCGTCGACTTTCAGACCCTAGTCTGAGACTCCTATTCCCCCAGCTGTACGCTCCTCGCTACTCCTAGTCGAGCGCGACGGGAGATGTATGTTGCAATGTGAGCGATGCATCTAGGCATCACACTACAAGGAGTAATGATATGGAGACATCTTGAGGGAGCTACCAGCTTTCTCGGCGAGAAGAAACTGTGATACAACCTTCCGAGTCAAAAAGCCTTGATCACAGCGACGCACCTAAGAGACTCTTTGGATACCCATACGGGACTAGATAGGAGGACATTTACTTTAAATAGGGGAACGTTTTCGATAAAGTGATTGAGCAATGTCTTGCTACTACAACCGCAATGAGTGCCATAAGGTATACGTGCTACTATAGCACCCGTGCCATACGAGATCTATTAGGCGTCTGATCGTCACTACAAGGGGAAGCATATAGCAGGCTCTCATCTATACCACTGTCCCTATATTACACTACGCTAGTGTATACCGACCTAGACCAGTCTGTGTCACCGCAGACTCTGCGCAGAGCGACCACTGTACATACTTATCACTTGAGGAGCAGCTGTAGGTTCTAGTCAGTCTACCCAAGACTAGGAGATAGACAAATAGATCCTCTTGCCACCCCGAGCAAATCATGATGCGAGTCCTACGGTGAGGCCACAACCTCACACCGTAAAGCTAAGAGGATCCGCTACGAAGAGACAAGTATGGTGCGTACCACTGGTTATAGGTTAAGTGTGTGTTGAAAAAGACCAGCGACTACTACCCTACTCTCCACAAGAGCGTCTCACGTAGCCCACACTCTTCTTCAGACAAGCATCGTGGTCACTGTTCCGCTCTAGGAGAGTCCCGTTGACTAGTTCAACGGACTCTAGGGAAGTCGCCACAAAGCGTACTACCCCGCTAGAAGCTATGCCTCACACCACGTGACGGTATAGCAAGCCAAGAGCTTTCGAATGGTTGAAGTCCACACGCAGTACGCTGAGTACGTGTCGTGTGGACTTCTCTTTTTTATGTAAGTATGGCTTCGATCTGCAAGTCTCCATTGACAAAGGCAACGAACCGCACTTGCACAGCGCTTTATCACCACAAGAAAGAGGATGATACCGTAAACCAGTACCATCCTCCCGTAGTGGAGCATATCGGACTTGAACCGATCACCTCGACACTGCCAGTGTCGCGCTCTAGCCAGATGAGCTAATGCCCCAAGAGTCCGAAAGCAAGACCTCTCCCCCTATCGGGGTGTCTTACGAACTACTGCAAAGGTAATGAAAACTTTCCACTTAGCCGACCACGAGATTTTACAAAGTGGCTGACTAGCTCTCCTCGTTATCTCACAGAGAAAAAGAGTTTGTAAGTAACCATCGGCATAAAGCCCTGCGTGTACATCGTCGAGTACTCACCCTTATCGAAGAGGAGAGACATGACATTCTTACGGTTTGTCACATTCTGCAGATCCACAGCCCACTCCTGGGTGATGCGCTGACCTATCTGACGAGCGCCTATCTTTAAGTCTGCTCGGAGGTAATCCTTGGCTTGACGAGCATTGACCTGTGTTTTGTCAAGCTCTATGCGACCGCTCTGCTTATACAGATCTTCTCGTATCGGGGTGTAGCGGATGCCCCCCGCATAGGAGGCCTTGAGATCGGTAAAGAGCGCCCAGTGCTTCGGCAACTGCCACTCATATCCACCCGTTAGATTGACAAGGTATCGACCATCGAAGACCGTACTCCACCACTCTTTCTGAAATCCAGTCGTATAGGTCGAACTGTAGAGCGAAGCGTTGAAGAGGAGGTAGTAGTTATTACTATAAAACTTCTCCACCGTAAGCTCTACGCCGTAGTTTCTACCACGTCCTTTATTGACTAGATCACTCTGACGCTCTATGTAGTTTTGTCCAGCGCCCCCTATCTCTAGGAGCGTCCATATAGAGTTTGGATCATTGACCACAGGCACTTTGTATAGCTCCTGATAGTATCCCTCTATCTTAGCATGCCAGTTAGGCGCAAAAGCCCAGTCATAGTAGAGATCCATCTGCGCACTACGTGTGAAGTCAACCCGCTTATTGCGATACTCAATACCCTGCGGTCCATAGTAACGGATGAAGTAGAAGGAGCGGGGGAGCATCTGACTATACAGTCCCGCAGCAAGACCGATCGTGTGAGAGCGAGCTGGCTGATACTGCACACCCATACGGGGCTCAATAGCATAGTGATCATTGATCGTAAGGCACATACTATGTAGTCCCGCTGTAGCTGTCCAGTAGTCTCCTAGGCGCTGACGATACTGTCCATAGGCTCGGATCAAGCCATAAAGTGGGCTCTCCTCAGCAATCGTCCGCACACCTTGAGCAAACGTACCATCAGCCGTCTGCTCCAAGTAGTGCGCATCAAAAAGATCGCCTCGGACTCCCGCCACGAGCAAGCCCTCCCGAGTAGGATGCCATGTAAGATCAGAGTGTAGGGTCCACCTATTCTCCTGTGCCATCTCCGACCACAAGAGATGCCACTGAGGGGACTGCTTGTGCCCTCGCAGATCCATCGTATCAACAGGCACGCTCGTATCAGAGCGAACGAAGGAGAGCTGCGTACGGAGTGACGTACGGGAAGAAAACTGGACGCTGTGTGTCAGCCCTGCTATGTAGGCTGTCGCATTGACCGCTATGCGCTGTGCGTAGGATAGCTTACTAAAGTCGTAGTCGGCATATTCAAAACTGTCTCCCAGCTCGTTTGTGGCAAAGTGTATGTGACTCTTGCTAAATAGTCCGACGAAAGAGAGCGTATGCCCCTGTCCTAGGTCAAAGTGAAGCTTCGTCGTGAAGTCTTGATATCGTGGCACCACTGGCATCTTAAAGCCTAGAGCATGCATGATGTCAGGAACGGAGTAGCGATAAGAAGCAAGGTAAGACGATTGACTCCCCTTGCGCAGGTAGCCCTCAGCCCCTAGCTCTAGCCCCCCGAAGCCTGACTGTAGCCAGAACTCATGTCGCTCGAGATTGCCACGACGTAGACGCAAGTCAAAGATACCCGAGAGCGCATTGCCATAAGGAGCTGGCCAAGCACTCAGGTGAAAGTCCGAGTTGGTCAGCAGATTAGTGTTGAGATAGCTCACCTGACCTCCAGTCATACCGACACCTGTATTGAAGTGATTGGGATTGCTAATCTCGATACCATCTAGGATCCACTGCACCCCAGAGGGCGAATTACCTCGTATGATGATATCGTTGCGAGAGTCGTTGACCGGCATGATACCAGCGAAGCTACGCACCATACGAGCTGGATCTCCTAGAGAAGCAGCAAAGCGATACGCCTCATCGACGCTAAAGCTACGCGCTCCAGCTAGGCTAAGCCTATTCGTAGGAGTACTCTTGTCATACGGAGCGGTCACAACCACAGCATCAAGCTTAGTATCTGATGGGGTCAAGGTTATATGCAACACACTCTGCTTGCCTGCGACTACAAGGAGGTCTACCTCCTGTGACTCATAGCCCACACAACTAATCTGCAGAGAGCTACGCCCCACAGGTAGCCGTAGAGAGAACTTCTGATCCGAGCCCGTCGTTGTCCCTACGAGTGGATCACTACCGACTAATACGATTGAGGCTCCAACGATCGTATCGTCAGGAACTGTGGAGATAACCTCTCCGCGCACCTCTTGTGTAAAGGGCTCCTGAGCATCTAGATAAGCGGTGATTGTAAGAACAACAACGAGCAAGACAAACTTGGAGAGATGTCGCATACGAACTTTGAGCAGATTGATTCCACTCGCAAAAGTACCACAAAAAAGTTACCAAAGTATGACACATACACCTCAGAAGTCTCTATTCCTCTGTCGTATAAGCCACAACCTTGGAAGGGTATAAGCGTAGAGCGCCCCATGCGCCACACATTTTGAGCGCTTTCTGCACCTAATTTTTCAGGGCTAACGCATTGTATTCTTGTTGTCTACTAACTACGCTTGACGACAACTCTAGCATATATGGATTGAGCCTGGCTATGTAGTACCACAGCTACTCTAACATCCGATATCTACCGAGGCAATTGAAAAACTCCACGGAGGAAATGAAAATTCTCCA
>NZ_CAMYEZ010000105.1 GCF_947254915.1 uncultured Porphyromonas sp.
ATATATCTCCTGAGAGATGTAGAGTACTTTCTTGTCTTTGGCTGCCATAGTGTGATTTACTTTCGTTCCCTACAAAGATAGTGAAAAGTGGCGACATCGCCCCGCTCCGCTATTCGCCCAGGGCTGACGCATTATATCTTTGTACTCCATTAACTACACTTGACGACAACTCTGGAATATGAGGATTGAGCTTGACTGCCTAGCGCTATAGTTGCTACTACATCTTCGCCACGTCCGATATCTCCCGAGGAATTTCCCAATAGCTCACGAGCAAACGAAAATTCCCCCCCGAGGGGCGAAATAAAACTTCGGAAGAATGAAATGAAAGTTCGGAAGAATGAAATCAAAGTTCCGAAGAATTTGTTCGCTTCCTCGCTGGATAATCTGAAATCCCCACCGAGAGATTTCGGATTTCCTCTGAGGGGTGTATTGGCGGTTGGCTAGTGGCACTAGTGCTCCTGGTGCCACTAGCGGAGTCCCTCTAGTCTCTAACTTCTAATCTCTAACCTCTCCCGCCGCAATTCCTATCCTGGTCTTTTTGGTCATATTGCAGATTTTCTATACCTTAGGCGTCCGTTTCAAACAAGCTTACTACATAAGAGCTACACAATACATATCAGATTACAAACTATAATGCTCACGCTCAGACATTATCAAGCATTGTCATAAAGCACAGCTGATGCCTCGTCTTGAAGCATCGGAGAGTGAGTAGTCAAGACAAGATAAATACAACCCATATACCAATCAATAGAATCAGATATGCAATCAACCAAAAACCTCTTAGGTAAAATAACTAGACTGTTCATAGCTCTGACTATCCTATCCGTCTGCTATCTACAGTCCTTCGCTCAGGAAGAGAGCGACATCATCACCATACAGACAAAACTGCCTGTAGGTAGTGAGTTTGATATAGATATAACTCCCTATGAAGACACGCCAAAGTTTGATATCCAAGGGGTCTCTGGGGATCCTGACAACGGCTATAAACTCACAAACCAGACCGTAACCATCAAGGGTCGCATCAAAGAGCTAATCTGCAATAAAAGAGAGATCACACACCTTGACCTCTCTAAGGCAAAGCGCCTGTCCAAGCTAGACTGTCGAGGCAACTTACTCACAGAGCTAAACACCTCTGCAGTTCAAGACCTCCAGTGGTTCGCCTGCAATGACAACTCGATCAGCTCCTTAGACCTATCGAAAAATGAAAAGCTAGAATACTTATACTGTCATAAGAACCAACTCTCTAGCCTAGATGTAACTCACAATAAGCTCCTGATAGAGCTCTATTGCACAGACAATCAGTTGACATCGCTAGACGTTGATCAGAACAGTAAGCTACGCCTTCTCATCGTACACAATAACAAGCTCTCAGACCTCCGCGTATCTCACAATCCAGAGCTTACACAGATCTCTTGCGGAGGCAACAACCTCTCGAAGCTAGACCTACAGAGTAACACCAATCTCGTCAAGTTAGGCTGTAACAGCAATAAGTTATCCGCTCTAGACTTGTCTCACAACGTGAAGCTAGAGATGCTCTTTTGTTACGAGAATCAGTTCAAGTCAATAGATCTCTCCCAGCTCACTTCTCTAAAGCAGTTCTCCATAGGGTCTAACCAATTAGAGAGTCTTGATCTCCAGCACAACCCGCTTTTGACTCAAGTCAAGTGTGGCAACAATCAACTAAAGCAACTAGACCTTGCCAAGCTAGAGAAGCTATCTATCCTAGACTGTGGCAATAATCAGCTATCCAGCCTAGACCTAAAGAACAATAAGATCCTCTCTACCCTCTACTGCAACGACAACAAGCTCGAGGCTATAGACCTCTCAGCGAACGACAAGCTGATTACGCTAAATTGCAGCAACAATAGCATTGCAAAGCTGGATCTAGCGCACAACAGTCTCCTAGGAGAGCTACATTGTGCTGGGAACAAGCTGACCTCTATTGACCTGTCCGTACCCCAATACATACGGCACCTAGACGTTGAGGGTAATGCGCTCCAAGCGCTTGACCTCTCCAAGCAGACTATGCTCTCAGGGCTCGCTTGTGGCAACAATAAGCTGACAGAGCTTAAACTCTCTGCATGCAAGTCTCTACTTGAGCTACGCTGCGCAGGAAATCAGCTAAAGCAACTAGACCTATGCGCTAATACTAAACTCAAGCTAATCAACGCATCAAAGAACCAACTTAGCGAAATCCTCACGGAGAGCCTAGAGAAGCTCATCTCACTCAACGTATCTGAGAATAACCTGTCAGCCGCACTCCTCACACAGCTACTAAACAAGCTCCCAAATGTATCCTCTAAAAAAGTACCCGAGGAGCATACTGGATGGATGAAGGTCGCTGACATTAGTAATAACCCGGGAAGCCACGAGGCTGATGTGACAACTGCTAGAAACAATGGATGGACGGTCAAAAGCGCCACCACAGCCATCGCACACCCAGCTAATCGTCAAGTCGTCCTAACCTATCATCCCGATGGTCAAGCGCTCCATGCTGATAGTGACTGTAGCACGATCCAGCTACTCAACGTAGAGGGACAGCTCCTACTACAGACCAGCGGTCAGAAGCAGGACATCTCCATAGCTCACTACCCACAAGGCACCTACATTGCCGTTGCTTATGGTGCTAACGGCGACATCCTAGACAGATTAGTCTTCCTAAAGAACTAGTAGGAGTCTATCGCCTTAGCTCTCTGTCTCTAATCGGGACAAGAAGAGCTACTCTTAGCGCAAGATTGGGTCGCACGATCCCGATCTTGCGCTTTTCTTTAGTCGTCTTGGCTCAACTGGCTAGTGAGGCATATCTTAGTTGTCTCAGGACTATTGCTGTTTGGCAAAAGTTTCGCCAACATAGCCATTGTCCAACGGCATTCATTTCCTCGGAAAGCAATAAAATAGGAGCTACACCTACAAAGGAGTAGCTCCTACCGTTAGAAGAATAGTCTCACCATATAGGTGAGGGTCTGACACTATTAGTGTACGAGGATAGGTGCCGTAGCGTAGCTCCCATCCGCTCTATTGAGCAGTACGACATACTTGCCAGTCGCTAAGGAGAGCGCTAGCGAAGTTGCTCCAGAAGGCTCGATGCGAGCGACGACAGCACCCGAGAGGTCTACGATCATAAGCGACGTAACGGAGACCTCGCTCTCTAGGTGAAGTTGCTGCGCCTCGCTGTCGTAGTAGACTCGTAGGTCGTCAGCGATAGGGGCGGGCGTGTCGGTGCCGTTGAAGTAACCGTCGACCGTGAGCTCCCAAAAGCCAGATCGGAGTGTCGGCTGTAAGTCGTCAGACTCCACCTCTTCGCCACCAGCTGCCCGTAGTGCGGAGCGGGGCTGTGAGCTACCCATCTTCTCACTGGTGATGAGACAGACGTAGCGATAAGCGTCCTTTTTGGTGACGCCACGCAGAGTGAGCTTTGCTTCATTGGCATCGGGGATTGGCTGTAGTGTGGTCATATTGTACCACCGATAGTGTTCGTCGCCGATGAGCGAGCCTGGATAAGTTGCGTCAAAGGTGACATCGCTACCCGATGATACGCTCTCCTGGTGCAACTTACTATAGCGTCGCTGCATGCCAAAGCGAAACATACAGTCTTTGTTTTTGATGAAAGCACCCCACGCCTTAAAGTCCGCAAAAGAGAAGCGACAGTTGCGCACGTCAATCATATCTAGGTTCTCAAGCTTCTTGTAGAAAGCTGACACAGAGCCCGAGAGATCATTGTGGCTCAGTGTGATCTTGCCTAGTCCTGTCGCATCTCGCCACTCAGCGGGTATAGAACCTGAGAGCTGGTTGTGTCCTAAATCTAGGTACCACAGCTTCGCTGGAAGATACTTAGGCAGAGCGCCTGTAAACTGGTTGTGGTCAGCAAAGAAAGCCTCGCAAGCGTCCAGTACACGCAGATCTGCGGGGAGAGAACCAGTCAGCTTGTTGTTGGCACATGAGAAGCGAACCAAGTTATATAGATCCAAGACGCTTGCGGGGAAAGGGCCTGTAAATTCATTATTGTTGAGATAGAGTCGCCCAGGCTCCGTAGCTCCCAGACCTAGATCTAGTGTCTTACCAAGGAGCTGCAAGGCACTAAAGTCTGGTATCTCGCCACTCATCTTGTTGTTTTGGACAGAGAGGATCTGTAGGTTAGTACACTCATTGATAGAGGCTGGGATAGAACCTGTCAACTGATTAGCGGTGAGCTCTAGCACCTGGAGCTTCTTGCAGATACCTATCTGCTCGGGCAGCTGACCTGAGAGATTGGAGTAGGAAGCGTCAATATACTCCAGCTGAGGCATCTTAGAGATGTCGGGTAGGGTACCAGTGACCTCGGAGATTACATTCCCTTTGGCATCCTTATTACAGAGGTTTGCCAAGTGTAGTACCTTTAGGTTGACTAGCTTATCAAGGTTAGGCAGCTGGCCTGTCCATAGATTACTGGTGAGCGTGAGAGCCTCCAGTTTGGTTAGCGAGCCTAAAGCTTCGGGGATAGAGCCCGAGAGCTTATTATTGGACAAACCCAATAAGCGAAGTTCGGGGAAGGCGGTGAAGAGGCTCCCTGGCAGTTGTCCCGTCAGTCCGACCCCGTCGAGAGCAATGCCCTGTACGTGTCCGCCTTTGATGATTACACCCTCGTACTTGTCAGGTCCTGAGGCAGCGCGCCAGTTGTACCCCTCAGCCCAACCTGTTCCACCGCACTGGTCGTAGATCTCGAGGAGTGCCTTCTGCTCCGATGCGGGGATGACGCTCTGAGCTTGTAGCGAGGAGCTAGTGCTCCCCCAGCCGAAAAGGAGGAGGAGACTAGCTAGTATGATCGTATAGAGTTGTGATTGCTTAGCGTACATATATCTTATAGCTTGTTTGATCAATAGTTACAATGTATAGACCCTCTGTGAGTGGTAGCTGATGCTTGCCAGCAGATAGACGGAGCGTCTGAAGCTGTAGTCCTGCGGGTGTATAGATAGAGACAAAACTCTCGGGTGCTGCAAGCTCTAGATAGAGCATTCCCTCGGCACCATAGACGAGAGCCGTGTGAGCCTCCTCAGCAACTGGTGCGATAGGTGTACCCGCTGAGGCGAGCTTGTAGTGCTTGAAGTTGCGCCACGTATCAGCTGCCTGATAAGCCTTCTGGATCTCCTCCGAAGCGACGACGACCGTCACCGTCTTGTAGTGCTCCTCGGTAAATGCGTCCTCAGACGTGACAGGAGGCACCTCACGAAGCGACGTAATCGTCTTAAGCGAGTCACAAGCATAGAAAGCCATCTCCTTGATCTCGTTGACGCTCTCGCCAAGCCAAATCTGCTTGATGTGTGAGCAGTTGGTAAAGGATTGCTCGCCTATGTCGGCAACCTTCTTAGGGAAGCGGACCTCCTGCAGCGAGACGCAGTCAAAGAAGCCGTAGTCTGGTATCAGCTCAATGTTATCGGGGAAGACGATCGACTCTAGCGAAGCGCAACCATGGAAGACGCTCTCGCCAAGGTTCAGAGCCGTCTGAGGTAGTGCTATACTACGCAGAGCGGTGCAGTAGCTAAAGGCCTCCTCATCAATGGTAGTCAGCCCCTCTGGTAGCACTACCTCCTCAAGGAGCATTGCATTGAGACAGCTAGAGGCAGGAATCGTCGTAAGCTGCTTCGGATAGGTCAGCTTACGTAGCTGAGCGTAGTCCTTGAAGCTGAAGCCCTCTAGCGGATTTGCCTCAGCATCGTAGGTAACCTCGCCGAGATCTAGCTCCTGCATGCGGGGAAGCTGTGCGAGCGCCTCCAGGTCTGCACTCGTTATCGTGCCCGTGAGCTTGACCGCACGGTATAGCTCGGGGGTAGTCAGTGCGGTGATAGTACCCTCTAGAGGCTTCTCGGCAGAGACCTCAGCCGTGAGCGTCAGCATCTCTGAGACATTGGCAAAGGCCTTCCACCCATCAGCAGCTGCGTAAGCAGCCTTGGTTCCCTCAGGCACGATGAGCGTGAGCTCGCTCATAGCAGAGAGGTCGGCTAGACCAGCTAGATCCTTCGCCTTGTCAGCCACAATGGGTGTCGGGTTTGTCACGATCACCGTCTTAAGTGCTTTGCAATCACCGAAGACCTTGTCACCCATCTTCTTCATTGAGCGAGGTAGCGTCACCGTCTTGAGGCTCTTACAATTGGCAAAGGCACCATATAGTATCTCCTCACACGCATCAGGTATCGTTAGCTCGGTGATCGCTGTACGAGCGAAAGCTCCGCCCATAAGTATCTTAAGCTTTGAGGGCAAGATAACATTAGCAAGTGCCTCGCAGCCACTGAAGGCGAGCCCTCCGATCTTCGTCACACCAGCAGGGATCATGATCTCCTTCAGTGCCTTACAGTGCTTAAATGCGTTGTCACCGATGCTCTCTAGAGCTACACTCTCTATACTAACTTTTGCGAGCGCCTCGCAACCAGAGAATGCGTCATGCTCGATGGTGCGCATCAGTGATGGTAGCTGAATCTCGGAGAGACTTGTGCAGCCCTCGAAGGCGAAGGCGCCAATCTTCTTAAGGGACTTCGGCATATCTAGCTCCTCAAGTGAGGTACAGCCCTTGAATGTAGCGAAAGGTATCTCCTGTAGTGTCGGAGGTAGCGTCACCTCGGAGAGCGCCACGCAACCAGAGAAGACGGAGCCTCCCATTGAGACGACGCTCTCGGGGAGCTCTACAGACTCCAGTGCCTTACACCCCTCAAATGTTGCTCCTGCTAGCGTGTCAATGCTCTCGGGAAGCTGGATAGCCGTTAGGCTCTCGCAGAGACCAAAAGCCATCTCGCCGAGATAGGTAAGCCCCTCGGGGAGATGTATCTCGGTTAGCTTGGTCCCGTTTTGCAGACAGCGAATCCCTAGTCGAGTCACACTGCTCGGTAGCGTGATAGAGGTGAGGCTCTCGGCTAGACTGCCAGAAAAGAGAAAGCAATCTGGCATAGTGCCAGGTACCGTCTTGACAGGCTCCACCATAGAGGGTGTGCCTGTGTATCCACCGCCAGCGACGATCTTCACTTCAGAGAGATCAAGCGTGGTGATGCCAGCCGTGCTTCTCAAAGCTCCGAAGTCGTTCGCATTGAGCGAGCCCTTAATCTTGAGATTGGATCGCTCGGTTGTCTCGCTCAGCTTCTTCTGTAGCGTGCCTGGCTCTGTGACCTCAATCGTGGTCTGAGCCGATAGTGACGCTACGCCCAACCATAGGAGCAGGGAGAGCGCACAGGTTAATAATGAGTAGTAATGCTTCATATGCTATTTGGTTTGATTAGAATTGTCTAAACGTCCTCTATAGGTAATTGCTCTAGTTGTGAGATTTATAGAGTGATAGCGATGCAAAGGTACCTCTTATATGCAAGAAATACAAGGTAATGGCGGGGGGAGGGCGAGGTTAGAAGTTAGAAACTAGAGGGATTTCACTAGTGGCACCAGGAGCACCAGTGCCACTAGCCAACTGCCAATACCCTCCCCCGAGGAAATTCGAAATCTCTCGGTGGGGATTTCAGAATATCCAGCGAGCAACGAACAAATTCTTCCGAACTTTC
>NZ_CAMYEZ010000106.1 GCF_947254915.1 uncultured Porphyromonas sp.
ACAGCCAATAGCCAACAGCCAACAGCTAACAGCTAACAGCTAACAGCCAACAGCTAACAGCTAACAGCTAACAGCCAACAGCCAACAGCCAATAGCCAACAGCCAATCGCCAACAGCTAACAGCCAACAGCCAATCGCCAACAGCCAATCGCCAACAAAATATGCGCAACTTCAGAAAATACGATGCTTGGCAGAACGCCTTACAGGTAGTAGAGACTATCTACCAGCTAACGAAGTGTTTCCCAGAAGACGAGAAGTACGGACTAACGAATCAAGTTAGAAGAGCTGCAGTATCTATAGCATCAAATATTGCTGAGGGAGCCTCTAGAGAGTCTGAAGTAGACTTCGCAAGATTTCTTGAGATATCTCTAGGATCCGCATTTGAAGTTGAAACACAAACACTTATCGCCAATCAACTAGGCTACGTAACAGCTGAGAACTATGAGCCACTCCTCAATCAACTAACCATCTTGCAGAAACAAATCAATAGTTTAATCTCCAAAATCAGGCAAAAAAGATAGTTTGTTAGCCGTTAGCTCTTGGCTCTTAGCTCTTGGCTGTTAGCCATTAGCTAGCCAACAGCCAATCGCCAATAGCCAACCACCAATAGCCAATTACGAATATGAATCAGCCAACAGCCAACAGCCAACAGCCAACAGCTAGAATAGCCGTTATCGGACTAGGCTACGTAGGACTACCACTAGCTCGGCTTTTCTCCACTAAATATAAGACCATAGGCTTTGACCTCAATGCTAAGCGCGTTGAGGCTCTGATGGCAGGACACGATGCCACACTAGAGGTCTCTGACGAACTCCTCCAGTCTGCCTTGGACAACGGATTTCGCTGCACATCAGACATTGAGGAGATACGCTCTTGCAACTTCTATGTCGTAGCCGTGCCGACACCCGTAGATGAGAACCACAACCCAGACTTGACACCGCTCGTGGGTGCCAGCACAACCATCGGTAAGGTGATCTCAAAGGGCGATGTTGTGGTCTACGAGAGCACCGTTTATCCAGGCGTCACGGAGGACGAGTGTATACCAGTCGTCGAGCAAGTGTCAGGACTTAAGCTCAACGTGGACTTCTACGCTGGTTATAGCCCTGAGCGTATCAACCCAGGCGACAAGCAGCATACCGTAGAGCATATCAAGAAGGTCACCTCAGGCTCCACACCCGAGGTGGGCCAGTATGTCAACGCGGTCTACAGCTCCGTCATCACCGCGGGTACCCACCTAGCATCTAGCATCAAGGTGGCTGAGGCTGCTAAGGTTATTGAGAATTCTCAGAGAGATATCAACATAGCTTTCGTCAATGAGTTGGCGAAGATCTTCGATCGTATGGGTATCGACACGCTAGAGGTGCTAGAAGCTGCTGGCACGAAGTGGAACTTCCTGCCTTTCCGTCCAGGACTTGTCGGCGGACACTGCATCGGTGTCGATCCTTACTACTTAGCTCAGTGTGCGCAGCGGTATGGCTACAATCCTGAGATCATCCTCGCTGGTCGGCGTATGAACGACGGCATGGGCGCTTATGTCGCTGAGCAGGTGGTCAAGCTGATGCTCAAGCGAGGTATACAGGTGCTGAACTCTAACGTGCTGGTGCTAGGTTTCACCTTCAAGGAGAACTGCCCCGACGTGCGCAATACGAAGGTGATCGACATCGTCAAGACGCTTCGTGAGTACAATGTCAACGTCACTATCCACGATCCATGGGCCAATCCTGAGATCGCACAGCGTGAATATGGTGTGGAGATACATAACGAACTCCCCACTGACCGCTACGATGCCGTCATCCTAGCCGTCTCCCACAGAGAGTTCGAGGGTCTCGACCTCGACAAACTCAAGGCTGACAACGCCGTCGTCTACGACGTCAAGTCCTTCCTCCCGCCCCACGCCTACGACCAGCGACTGTAACACGCCCCCCTCTCTTAATGATCACTCAAGAAAATATCAATAAGCAGTATCTCCCTATCTCTATATGGAGACCTATATTGATACTCTCTATCGTGGTAGGGCATAGCTTTGCCATCTATAGTGGAGCATGGCAGTATGACTTTGAGCGTGGTGTAGATTATATTGCTGCATATAGCTGGCAGAACTCTTTTTTCATCAGCTTCCAGTTAGAGGCATTCTTCTTTATATCTGGCTATCTCTTTTGGATGGGACGATATGTTGAGAAAACGCTTACTCCTGGTACTTACTACCAGTTCATCAAGAAGAAGTTTGCGAGGCTATATGTTCCCTCCATTGTATTTAGTCTGCTTTACCTCTACTTTTTCACTTCGCCTATAGAGGCTAGGGGCTTATTGGATGCTTTACTCTTAGGAAAAGGACACTTATGGTTCTTGCCTACTATCTTTTGGTGCTTTGCGATACACCGCCTTCTAGCCAAGTGGGGACGTGAGCATCTAGAGCTTTATCTGACACTCTCCTTTCTAGCTATCTATGCGGGGACTGTGACCTATCATCTCCTGCCTGGGGCCTTCACTTATCTGCTCTGTCGAGTCACTCGCTACTACTTCTTTTTCGTGCTGGGAGCTTCTATTCACAACACACGGATAGACAATTGTCTCAGAGGTGCTTCTGCTCATCGAGGTGTGCTACAATACACCCTCCTCTTTGCTCTTCTTTTCCTTCTCCTGTGGGTGGTTAGTATGTTTGACAACTGGCACTTAGTTGGAGACAATAACATTGAGAGACTCATAGACTTTGCGGTCAGTCCTATCTGCGCACTAATGGGTACGTTAGCCATGTACACAACTTGGCTGCTTATGGAACGGTATAGCTACTCCTTTAGGGTCGCTCGAGCATGGGTCTACCTATCCAGTATTTCCTTTGGAGTGTATGTGGTACACCAGTTTATCCTAGTTGAAGTGGTGGACAATCATCTACTACAACTTCAGTCCCTCGTAGGGGCATGGGCTATACCTTTCACCCTTATCATCATAGGAGCTTTAGGCTCCATCGCTGTGGTAGAAGCATTCAAGAAAGTCTTATAGTAGGTACTTTATACTCTTAATCTCTCGTATGATGTCCAACCAGATCAAAGACTTACTTCCGCCTGTTATTGTCGTAGGACCTAGCCACGTAAATGCTTTAGGTGTGGTTAGGAGCTTGGGAGAGATGGGTGTAAGACCATCCTTTGTACAATTAGGGCACCGCGCAAACTTCGTCCGAGCAAGTAAATACCTAGGAGGTTCAACAGTTGTCTCAACAGCGGAAGAGATAGTGCCTTACCTTACAGTGCTAGGGAGGGAATTAGAGACAAAAGCTCTTCTTATTGCGACATCGGATCAAACAACAGCCATCGTTAGTCAAGCGTATGATAAGCTGTCTCGTTTTTTCTATCTACCTCATTCTATAGATGGGATTGGACTAGAGCTTAAGATGGATAAGTTGTGGCAACACGACCTTGCAACTAAGTATGGCATACGGACACCCAAGACTTGGATTATTGATAACAGTAGCTTTGATGATATAGCTCAAATTACTTATCCTTGCTTCACTAAGTCTAGGAACTCCCTATCAGGTGGTAAGTCAAACAGTCATATATGCTATAATCAGGGAGAGCTTAAAGAGATTCTCTCTCAAACTTCGGATAAGATTATCGTACAGGAGCAGATTAGACGAGTTACAGAGGTGGATTTGTTGGGCTTTGTAGATGACGAAGGGTCTATCTGTATGCCAACGGGGTACTACTACCTAAATCTCAAAGACAGTTCTTATGGGACAAAAGCGATTCACGATTCTTCAGAGCAGATAGAGAAGAAGTTTGATTTAGACGATAAAGTTATATTGAACTTTATTCAAGCGACAGGCTATAGATGTGGCTTTTTTAGTGTTGAGTTTTTAGTTGATCAGGAGAATAGGACTTTCTTCACCGAAATCAACCTGAGAAACGATGCTCATACGTATGGAGCAACTCAATATGGAGCAAATATTCACTACGGGCTCTATGCAAAGGTTCACAAGATTGAGTCGGAAGCGTGGTTGTGCTTAAAGCGACCTCAGACTATGATAGCAGATCAACTAGACTTTTTTGACACAGTGTATAAGCGAAAGAAATCTATATGGCGGTGGATTAGAGAGGTAAAGCAGTTTGACACCCGCCTATTAATGAATAAAAGAGATCCCCTACCGTCAGTAAGATTTGTATGGGACCTAGTATCGAAGAAGCTATTTGTGCGCCATAGATAAGCTCTCAAAGCATATACCTCTCAATCTTATAGATCAATACCCAAACCCAATCAAGAACAAAATATGAAAATTGCCATATTACGACCTCGACTCACTACGTTTTCATCGTATTGGATGAAGTATTGCGAGGAGCACCAGTATGAGTATAAGACATTCGATCCTTATGACTCCGAAATAGTTGACAAGATCATAGATTACGACATTATCCTGTTTGATCATCATCAAGCTGATTATAGAGATGTACTCTTTGCCAAGCAACTCCTATTCTCACTCGAGCAGGCTGGCAAGATCGTCTTTCCTAACTTTAGAACAGGCTGGCACTTTGATGATAAGCTAGGACAGAAGTACCTCTTTGAGGCTTTAGGGGTTCAAGCTGCTAAGTCATGGGTATTCTATGATAAGAAGAGTGCCTATGAGTGGATTGAGACGACAGACTTCCCCAAGGTGTTCAAGCTAAGAGGAGGAGCTGGTTCGGCTAATGTGATGCTAGCTCATAATGCTAGAGAGGCAAAGAGGTTTGTCAAGAGAGCTTTCGGTAGAGGTTTTGCGCAGTTTAGAGGTTGTGACTATGTGCGAGATCGATATAAGGCTTATAAAGCTAAGAAGATACCCCTCAAGGCTTTGATTCGATCCTGTGGAAGATTGATTATACCTACTGAATATACAAAGATGCATGCTCCAGAAAAAGGGTATGCCTACTTTCAAGAGTTCATCCCCAATGACGGGTTTGATTATAGATTGGAGATCGCAAACAATAAGGCAATAGCTATGGTGCGTATGTGTAGGGAGGGTGACTTCAGAGCCTCTGGAGGACATGATGACAGATATGACGCATCTCTAATTCAGCAAGACGTTGTTGAGTTTGCCTTTGAGTGCTATGACAAGCTAGAAGTGCAGTCTGTTGCTCTCGACATTGTCAGAGAGAAGGAGTCTGGAAAGTTATATCTGATAGAGGTCTCTTATTGTTACGGACTAGATGCGGATGAATTTGAGCACGGATACTGGACTCGTGATGGCGAGCATCATCGTGAACCGTTTAATGGCCTATACTGGATGATCGAAGAAGTTATCAAAGCCGTCTCGTACAGTAAAAGAGGGTAGGCATGAAAACATTTGATGTCATAGGTTACCCCATCAACTTCGGTTGCGATAAAGATGGCAACGAGTTAACCCCGTCTATACTTAGGCGGGATGGCTGCTATACCTCCGCTAAGCATCAAGTGAATGACTTGGGCGACCTACCCTGTACGCCAAGAGCTGCTATTATAGAGGAGAAGTATGTTTCACACCCTACGATCAAGTTTCTCAATCCGATCTTAACCGCATCCCGTCCCTTGGCTGAGAGGGTCAAGCATTCGATAGAGCAGCAACATATTCCCCTATGTGTGGGAGGTGACCATGTGATGGCTTTCGGTAGTATCGCTGGCGTTGGTCTAGCTAAAGGAGCTGACAACTATGCCGTTATATACATCGATGCACATGGAGACTTCAATACGGAGGCTAGCTCCTCAACGGGAAACATGCATGGCATGCATCTCTCCTATCTTATGGGGTTTGGAGAGGATGACATCGCTAATTTTTGGGGAGTAAGCCCGCTCTTGAAGCCTCAAAACATCTACTTCTTGGGAGCTAGAGCTCTAGATCCTGGGGAGAAAGAGATGGCTGCTAAGATCAATATGTACATCCGTAGCTCCGAGCAGCTCAACGCCTCAGATCCCGCAGAGGTTATCGTTGATATTCTCTCTGACATCAAGCGCAAAGGTATCGACCATATCCATCTTAGCTTCGATGTGGATGTGATTGATCCTAGATATGCTCCTGGTACGGGTGTCCCAGAAAAGGATGGCATCACGCCAGCTCTTGCGTATACCCTCGTTCGACAGGCTGTTCAGTCGGATTTGGTTAAGTCAATTGATTTGGTAGAGCTTAATGCCAATCTAGATCAAAACCACATGACCGAGAGGATCATGCAACAAGTACTGAGTATCATCCTAGAAGGGTAATCGATGGCAAGCGGTAAACTCAAGTCGCTAATAGATAGAGTGCGAGGTAATCAAGATGCGAAGACTCTTATTGAGAACTTTGCATCACTCTCTGCACTGCAAGTGGTCACCTTAATACTTCCTCTTATAACTCTGCCTTATGTACTAAGAGTGATGGGTAAGTCTGGGTATGGCGTTTATGTGATGGCCATAACTATGATGGACTACTTTGTTACTATTACAGACTTTGGGTTTGCAGTATTGGCTCCGAGAGATGTTGCACTCACTAGAGATGATAAAGACGCTCGCAATAAGGTTTACTCCCAAGTCATCTTTACGAAGATTGCTTTGGCCGTGCTAGCTATACTGTTGTTTTCAATACTGATTATAGCTGTACCCTCGTTCAGACAAGATTGGATCTCGTATCTATGTGCTCTCCCCATATTGCTCGGCTCTGTATTTATTACAGACTGGTTCTTTCAGGGGATAGAGCAGATGAAGTTCATCACGATTATACAGGTAACTACACGCGTGTTATTCACCTGTCTGGTTTTTGTTGTAATTAGAGAGTCTGGAGACTTCAATAAATACATCCTCTTGCAGTCCATGACCTATGCCCTATCAGCCGTAATCTCTCAGTTGATCGTCCGAAGGAAGCATCATGTAAGATTTGTGCGGGTATCTATGATTGAGTTCAAAGAGACGGTACAGGAAAACCTCCCTATATTCATCAACATCTTCTTACCCAACCTCTACAATGCTGGGGGAATCCTGCTGTTGGGGCTTTTTCATGATCACAATGCCGTAGGTACGTATGAGACTCTGCATAAGATTGCCATGATAGGTCTTACGTTAGTGACTATCCTGTCTCAAGTCTTTTTCCCATTTTTGAGCCGTCGTAAAGAGGCTTTTCGGAGAAGTGCGAGAATCTCAATTGTCGTCGGAGTATGCTCTGCAGGACTAGCACTCATTGGTACTCCAGTCGTATTTTGGTACCTCGCCATAGAGTGGGCTATCACACCCTTTATTGTATATGCTATCCTGTGTGTCAACATAGTCTGTCTTACGGTTATCAAGACTTATGGTCAGAACTTCCTCATCACGCATGGGTACGACATTAAGTATGTTAGAGCGACTCTTATATCTTCTCTCATAGGAGGCGGCTTAGCTTTGATACTCATATACCCACTCTCTGCCATTGGCGCAGCACTGACGCTGACACTTAGCAATGGCTTAGGGGGAGCTATGTGC
>NZ_CAMYEZ010000107.1 GCF_947254915.1 uncultured Porphyromonas sp.
TCCGGAGCAGGGCGAGCTCCACTCCAAATTGCATTTTGGAGTGGAAAATACGCATCCCTAGGTACCCCAGTGACACTAGGAGCTCTAGCATCTCTATCCAATCCTCACGGATGAAATCGGAAATCTCCACGGAGCAAATAAAAACTCTCCACGGAGGCGCGAAATAAAACTTCGGAAGAATGAAATGAAACTTCGGAAGAAGCAAATCAAAGGTCCGAAGAATTTTCCCATCCCTCCGTGGAGATTTCCGATTTTCCTCGTAGGGGAGGAGATTAGGAGCTAAATCTTAGTAGGTCTGACACTGTGATGTGCTATTAGGGCTATCTACTATTTCCTATAGTTTCCCTACCTTTGTGAGCAGTAGAGTATATCAAACTAACCAAACATCCCAATGAAATCAACTTATCTATACCTCTCTCTAGCTCTCTTGACGCTAGGACTCTTGACCTCTTGTGGTCCTGATGCAATCAAATCCCAACCTAAAGAAGTAACCTCTCTCACGCTCAACAAGACCTCCGAAACTTTGTATCTGGGAGAGACATTAGAACTCTCAGCTACCGTCACACCAGCCGATGCTGAGGTGACATTTAAGACAGACAATGCTGCCGTAGCTACGGTCTGCAAGAAGGGAGTCGTCAAGGCTATTGCTCCAGGCACAGCTACTATCACTGCCCAGGCTGGGAAAAAAACAGCTACCTGCACCATCACGGTCACTGCGACTAAGATGCCAAATGTATCTCTATTCAACAAGCTCAATGGCGAGAAGTACCCCTCGGGAAGCACGATTGAGTATGTAGCCTCTATATCTAAAGATAAGGTCAATGCGTATGGTCTAGAGCTCTTTTTTAGCGTACTGAAGACAGCTAAATACACTGCTAAGCTAGCCTTTGACAAGCCTATAACAGGAACCGTGTGTCTACTAGGAAACTGCCATGATCTAAACAATGAAAAGTATTGCACGACGAAACAAGACAACCTAATAGCAGACAATGAAGAGAGTGAATCACCTGAAAAGAAAAAGGGTCAGCTCACATCTATAGAAACTCACATTGAGATACCCACGCCTGCGGGTGAGACCTACAAGAACCGCTTGACTATCCAGCTCGATCCCGCTGACGGTGGCGAGAAGCTCTCCTGGACGGTCAACCTAGCCATAACGGTCAAGTAGAGACTTCTGCAACAGTCTCAAGTAAGTAATCTACACAACTTACTGCGGTTGCTTCAGAAGCAGTAATATATAAGGAGAGGCATTCCTAGGTGGGATGCCTCTCCTTTTATGATCTGTAAGGGTTCCCCCCCGTTACAGGGGGGAGCTCCTTATTTATCTGATACAGCGTACAACCTTTGCATATGGTCGGACAGCTTGCTTAGCTTGAGCGTCCAAGTCCTTCTTGAGCGTGATGGTCATAACACAGATAGGTGACTTGTCATAAGTTCTAATAGCGACAACGCACTTATCTCCTTGAGCGTTGTAGACATGTAGCTCTTTGTCTTGATCTTTGGTTATCTCATATTTCTGATCGAAGCCGTTTGCCTTGAGATAGTCCTTCATCGCCTGAGACTCCACATCTTCTTGACTGCCTACGCAGAGTAAGCGACAACTAATGAACACAGGAGGCATAAGAGGCGGTGTCAGCAAGTAGCTCACATACTCAATGTTGCTCTTAGCAATCTTTGCCTCTGGGGTGTTGAAGTAGAGGCTGTTTTCTTTAGACTTCTGACTATCGAAGATACGTAGTCCGAGGTTAGACTCAAAAGTCTTGATCTTATCCGCATTAAGCGTAGCAAAGGCCGTCGTAGAGGGGAAGTCCTTAGCATCGGGAATGATTGGGTGCTTCGTCTTGATAGGATCGGGTGGAAGCCTCTTGCCAAACTCTATATATAGTATGCTATTCAGTTCAGGCTTGGGGTCGTTGTATAGACGCACGTAGACATCTGGATCGTCCTCCTTGGTTGCTGAGAGTAGAGGCTCGTCACGATTATCTACGTTTATGAGACCCTCCTTAAAGTCCTTAAAGCCTAGCTGATTGAGCATTGCCTTCGTTCGGACACACTGGGAGAGACTCTCCTTACTGTAGGCAGCTATGATGTCTGCTGCCTTTGGGGCGCGCAGTCCATAGAGGACACCTGTGATGGTTGACAGTTCGGTATTGACAAAGCCTAGGAAGTTCTGGTGATTGGTGAAGGCTATGCCCGTCTCCACACGACCGAGCTTCTTTTCGTAGGCAAGCACCTCTGGGTCTGTTACATGGAGATCTTTATTAAACTTTGCGGAGAACTTCAAGAGTGGCAGCTCCTGAGTGACGCTTGCTGGGTCGTCCTCTACAATGACTTCGCAGGTTGCCTTCTTGTCACCAGCCGTAAGCGTGATGGTAGTTTGCCCCATAAGGAGAGCCGTCACTTCGCCAGTCTCACTGACCGTAGCGACCTCGGGAGACGCAGACTCAAAGGTAACTTTCGTCTCCTTAGGTGTGACCGTGTAGCCGATGGTTGCTTTTTCGCCCTTCTTGACCTTGATCTCGGGTGTTGTAACCTTTAGGTCAGTCTCTACAGGATTCGGAGAGACCTCTGGGCAGTCCGTCTTACAGCTACTGACCCCGACGAGGAGTGCTAGCGCTGCAATGAGATAGATAATCTGTTTCATAGGAATGTATAATATAGGATTGGTAATTTGGTGTCGTACGTTATAGCTTACTGTATAACGAGTGAGCGGCAGATGACCTCTCCGTCCGGTGAGGAGATCTGTACTAGATAGCGTCCAGCGGGAAGCTGTGCGAGTGTCATCAGAGTCTCCTCACTAGTCGCTTGTCTCGTGGATAGTTTCGTGCCATCAGCGGCATAGAGCTCGATGGTACTACCGACTGTCGTCCGAATGGTAACGTAGTCTGTTGCGGGGTTCGGGTAGAGGGTGGTCTGTATACTAAAGGTAGGAGTCTGTACATCTGTTGATCCATCCGTGGAGACCTGCAGCTGATCTACTAAGATAGCACTAGAGCCTTTGATCTCTGGGATGAGAGAGAGTAGTATGGTCTTACCCTTGTAGGCTGAGAGGTCTGCCGAGATCTGAGTCCAGCTGTCACCGACCTTCTGTACAAGGAGCTCTACAGGCTTGCCATTGAGCTCAGAGGCACAGACCTTAAGGCTATTCTCCTTGTCTTTATCATAAAGATATGCCTTAATGTAGCAAAAGAAGGTTGGCTTGACAGCATCTGCTGGGATCTCTAGAGGAGCAGATCGTAGCTCGTTGTTGGGGACAACGTTGTTCGCACCTTTGAAATGAACACCCTCGGGTGTATCTTGAGCGAGCATTGGCAGGAATGTGCCCCAGGATATGAGACAGTCTGCGCTCTTCTCAGCTCCTTGCTCAGTATAGTCCTCAGGATCCAAGTCTAGACGACCTACTAGCCCCTTGCCCATAAAGGAGTCAAAGCCAAAGCCATCACCATCATGGTCAATGGATCGCCATCCTTTGTCAAGCTTGTCTTTGGCATCCATATTACAGATGAATGGATATGTAACAATAGGCTTGGAGACGGTGACAGGTACCTGGCTGGTCGTACTACCGTTTGCATTCGTGACCGTAACCTTAATGTTGTATGAGCCAATCTTGGTTGCTGTCATTTTGTACTCGGTGTCGCTTACTTTCTCTAGAGTTACACCCTCTGGCGCTGTCCACACGACCTTAGTGACAGGAGCTGCAGTCGCATAGCTGAGTCGCATCGTATGGGTCTCGCCCACGTAGAGGTCTGTTACTCCAGAGAAGCTTACATCCTGAGGCTTGTCTTCCTTCTTTATAAAAAGGTCTAGGAGAGAGCCAAACGCCTTGAAGTCAGGATCCGTGGTCCGAACCTCGTCGCTACAGTCTATAGCCTTGTTACCAGCACCGACGAGTATGAGTATAGGATAGGCTGTCTCGTAAATACCCAGCGAAGCACACATATGCTCGTCTGAGCAAATGGCGTAAGGAACGGGTTTGCCCTGACTATCCTTGGACCAGTCCTTGTTTGGAGTTTGGATTTTGCTCTTCTCAGCACCTTTGGCTTCAACCCAGAAGACTTCAATCTGCTGCGTCCCTTGGGGACCATACTTAGCGTAGAGCTTCTCCAAGGCGCCACTTTTGTGTAGCTCCCAGCAAGCCTTGCAATCTAGGGTGGAGAAGTCAATTAAGATAATCTTGCCCGATGCGATGAGTTCATCCAGTTTATACTCCTTGCCGTTGATGTCCTTGACAGTATAGTGAGTACTGCGGAGATTAAACAAGTCCTCTGCTCGCTTTGATCGGAGCGCCGAGGTCTCTATACGCTGCGGAGCACTATTCGCAAGTTGCTGTGCCATAGCCTTAGTCTCAGGTAGGAGCAGACTTCCTACGAGGTAAAGGCTTATAGCTAAGAGGGTGATTAGTTTGTTCATTAGTTATATAACTTGAGTTGTGAATGTGTGAAGTGGAATAAAGACTCTAGTATAGCGCTGTGACGGAGCTGTAAACTACACTGCAAAATTAAGCAATCATTGAGAGAATAGCAAACTAACTCTTCTAGCCCCACAGGGCTGACGCATTATAGCGGACGAGTGCATCTACGTCTCTATGGTAGAAATCAAGAGGTGGGGGAATTTGGGAAATTCATCCGTAGATATTTTGGATTATCCAGCGAGATACGAACAAATTCTTCGGAACTTTCATTTCATTCTTCCGAAGTTTCATTTCCCAGCTCCGTGGGGAATTTTCGTTTTTTCGTGAGCTATTGGGAAATTCCTCGGGAGATATCGGACTTAGCGAAGATGTATGAGTATTGATAGCGCTATGAAGCGAGGCTTAATCCACATATCCCAGAGTTGTTGTCAAGTGTAGTTAGTGGAGTACCGATAGATAATGCGTCAGCCCTGTTTAGCCGTAACAGTCTCCAGAAGAGACTGAGGGATAAAAAGCGGACTCAACCACTACGATGGAGTGATTGAGTCCGCTCTGTGTGAGGTATCTGTCCTTAGCTAGAGAGATACCTCGTAGCTCCTTGGGGGGAGTCGGTTACTTAGTGCGATTGATGATTACCTTCTTACCGCCGATGATGTAGATACCTTCAGGTAGTTCGTCAGCTGGGGTAAAGAGGCGGATCCCCTCGAGTGTGTATACCGTATCATCCGTGCTGTCTGGATGCAGGACGAGCTCCGTAGCGAGTAGCTGCTCCGTTATCTCCTCCTTACTGTCTGTGATACGCCAGCCCTTAGCCTTAGCCGCCTTGAGATGCTCGGCGGTTATTTCGTTCGTCTCGCCTGCACCCTTGTAGGTGTTGAAGAGACGTAGCTCACCTTTGTTCGTTTCAGCAGAGCGGTCGGGCAGTTGAGCGATTAGTTGCGACACGAGGTCTGCTTTCACTTCATTGTTGCTGCAGTCCAGTAGAGAGAGACGAGGGGTCTTTAGGACAGGAGCCGTCACCTTATTCCTAGGATAGGCGAGAGTCTCAAGCTTGTCGTAATCAGCCGTGGTCTCAATCTTCGTCCACTCGCCATCGGGGATGCTTAGAGAGGAGACATCGCCCGAGAGGGTGACAGTCTGTTCCGTAAGGGTGAACTTGCCACCAGCATTGGCTGGTGTAATCTCAGCGACGGATAGTCCCGTCACTTTGACTGGACGACCATCGACTAGCTTTGCGTCTATCGTCACCTCGCTACCTACAGCCTTGTCCGTGACGAGGGTTATGACATTGACCTTGGGGACGATCTCAGACTCCTTGCCTTCGTTATCACGTTGCATTACCTTCCAGTTCAGAGCGTTGGCAGCAGCGATGTCTGCCGAGCTGTATGTGGGCGTAAGGTCTCCCTTGGCAGTAGAGACAAAGGAGATAGCCCCAGGTGTCTCCTCTTTCGTACGATTAGGCAGGTGTGACAAGGTAAAAGCAGATCCCTCCTTATCAAACGGATTATCGAAACAGACCACAGCTTCGAGCTTTTCGAAAGTAGAGAGATCCAGCTTGGTCAGCTTATTACCTGAGATAACTAGCGACCGAAGCTCTTTGTTGTCCTTTGACTCAAAAGCGGTGATCTGCTGATCTGCAAGAACGAGACTCAGCACATTACCCACGAGCGTTATATCCTGTGCCGTGACGATGGCATTCTTGTCTGGCGTACTCTCACTCTGAGAGAGTAGCTTGAGTCCACGTACACTTATAGGCTTAGAGGGGTATGTGGTGATAAGGAAGTCCTCTCCGACCTTCTTGTCCGTGGTAAAGGCGATCTGATCGTAAGAAGTACCAGTGGGCTTGATCTCTTCGAAGGTGCCACTTGAGAGCCGACGATAGACGACCCAGCCACGGCTCTTGGCGAGGAAGAGGTCTGTATCGCTGTAGCTGTTCTGTTGAGCTTCAGTAGAGGCTTCGTCTACGAAGTAGATTTTGCCTGGTTCCTGCGCTGAGGTGCGGTCTGGCAGTGTAGACATCAGTCGTGTAGTAGCCTCACCTCGTATGCCATTGCCGTAGCACTCTACGAGATTCAAGGACGAGCACTCCGACAGTCCCAGCTCTTTGACGTTACCTTTGACACAAACTAAGTGTGTTAGGCTACGATTCTTGCCTAGATTGATACTGGTGATGTTCTTCTGCCACTCCACTTTGAAAAGCTTTACATTGCCTCCGATGATGACCGACTTCTGCTTTACGGTATAAGGGACGAAGTTATTTCCGCTTTCGATGACAGGATTTCCTTCTATGTTTGAGATGAGCGGGATTTTATCACTCTCTCCGAGGATGCAGAGACTCAGCGTCTCACTTACCGCAGGGTCAACTCCGAGAGCAATCTCATCTGGGTAAAGCTCCAAGACACTCGACCCTACAGGGGTGTTAACGTGCCACCCCTTAGCATTGGCATCTCGGATGTCTTGAATAGTCCAGTAAGCATGGTCTGTCTTTTGGTCTGCACGATAGAAGTTGAGCTTCCCGTCCTTTACCTTGGGTAGTGACCCTATAAACTGGGTCAGATGTGTATCCTTAAGACCTGTACCAGGGATGGATATATACTTCAACTTATTACACCCAGAGAGGTTGAGGCTTGTGAGCGAAGGGTTATTAACGCATTGCAGCCTCTCTAGAGTCGTATGGTTCGGCGCAGAGAGGCTGGTTATCTTTTGGTCGTTGTATATAGCAAGGTGCAAGAGCTGCCCCTTGATAGTGACAGTCTGTGCCGTGAGCTTGACCGTTGATATGCTGAGCTCAAACGGTGCGCTCGGAGGGACACTCTCAAGGCCCTCGACCTTGAGCTGACCTTGGTACTGAAGGCTTATTTGAATAGTCTCACCGACCGCCTTACTTGTCGTAAGGGTCAGCACATCATTCGTTGCAGTCTGAGCCACACTACCTAGCGGTATCAGTGCAAGGAGCAGGCTGTAGAGGAATAATAGATTTCGTTTCATAAAAGTCTTGTTAGTTTG
>NZ_CAMYEZ010000108.1 GCF_947254915.1 uncultured Porphyromonas sp.
TCTTCCGAAGTTTCATTTCATTCTTCCGAAGTTTTATTTCCCGGCTCCGTGGAGAATTTTCATTTGCTCCGTGGAGATTCCCGATTTCCTCGGGAGGAATTGGAATCAGCGGAGATGTAAGAGTCGCTACGTAGTGCGGTTATAGCGCCGTATTATGATGACTTATTCGTACATTTGTCTCTAACCACGCGTGAATTCACCTTAAAGGAGACAAGACATGATGAATGAATTGAGATACAAGCGAATCTATGAAACTCCAGTTGAAGCAGATGGTTTTCGTGTTCTTGTGGACAAACTATGGCCACGAGGAATGAAAAAGGAAAATGCTAAAATTGATCTATGGGCTAAGGAGATCGCTCCATCAGATGAACTTCGAAGATGGTTTTCCCATACTCCTGAAAGATATGATGAGTTTAAACAGAGATACAGACAGGAATTGTCCGAGAACTCAGCGTCACAGGAGTTTAAAGATTTGTGTGTTCAGAAGTTGCACGATCATAACGTGACCCTGCTGTATGGCGCAAAAAACGAGAAATATAACCATGCTGTTGTTTTGAAAGAATGGTTGGCAGAACAGATGCATCAGTAAGAAACAGTTGTGTAATCTATGATCATAATGACTGTGTGAGATATGCAGTCAAAATGTGGCTTCTCCCTCCGCACCTCAAAACAGGAATTAGCCGTTATAATGCGCCAGCTCGACCTATGTCCCCTTACTTTCGTATATTTGCCCACGCAAATTAGATATTCCCTAACTCATAAATAACTATCACGATGAGCAACAAGTACTACGGGAACTTGATCCCCAATACATTCTTCACGACCAAAGGAAGCGGTGAGTCTGACCTTGAGAAGCATGCTGGCTCCTACCATATGGCACTCTACGATGCGGGTATCGCCGACTATAATATAATGGTCTACTCCTCCGTCCTACCAGCTACGGCTCGGCTCGTTTCGCCTGATGAGGTGGATATGCCTCCCTTTGGCTCAGAGCTCAAGACGATCATGTCTGTCTCGCACGGTATCCAAGATGAGTTCGTCAGTGCTGGTGTCGTCTATGCCTGGATGTACAAGGATGAGAACTTCGACGAGAAGGCTGGAGGTCTCGTCTGCGAGGTGAGCGGTCGCTACCGTATCGAGGAGCTGGAGTCTCGTCTGATACGTGTCATCAATGATCTGCACCAGAACACTTACAGCCAGTACTATCTCGGTGAGCTCAACTTCATCACGGAGGGTATCACGGTGACCAAGCGCTACGGTACGGCACTGGCTGGCCTTTGCTTCGTGGACTTCGTGCTTCCTGAGTCTCCTATGAAGGATGAGGATTGATCAAAAACGATATAGAGAAATAGTCTTATGAAACTAGGTATTTGCTCAGACCACGCTGGCTATCAGCTCAAAGAACAGGTCAAGGAGTGGCTCGCAGCCATGCAGATCGAGTGTGTCGACTACGGTACCCATTCGGAGGAGCGCTGTGACTATCCAGACTATGCGCATCAGCTTGCCTTTGCCATACAGATGGGTACGGTAGATCGTGGTATCGCTATCTGCGGTACGGGCAATGGTATGGCTATGACGCTCAATAAGTACAACGTCATCCGTGCTGGTCTCGCTTGGAACGAGGATATTGCTAAGCTCATCCGTGCGCACAATGATGCTAATGTACTGGTCATGCCAGCACGCTTCATAGAGACGGCGGAGGCTGAGCGCTGTCTGCATGCGTTCCTTGATACCCCCTTTGAGGGCGGTCGTCACAAGGAGCGGATTGACAAGATGGTGCTACCCACCTGCTAGTGCCTTTTGAAGCTGAGCTATGGAGGCTCTAGAGATCTTTTTTCTATCCATAGCGATAGGACTGATCGTGCATCTGCTCGTTCGCTGGTCGGAGCGACAGAAGGCTCGTAAGAAGGACGGCACCGCTACACAGCAAGGCTCGCAGACGACTGGAGAGACTGCTCTAGGCTCTGCCCTTGGCGAGGTGGAGCGCGAACTGAGAGAGTCTCTCTCTAGCGAGTCGGACACGAGTCGCTGTGCCTATGATGCGACCGCTTGTGCCAGCTGTACGGACTCTTGCTCCGAAGCTGAGAGAGCGGTGAGACGTGCCCCGCAAATCGTCTACTACGATGACGAGGAGCTGGATGTGCTGGCGCATCGTCCTGTAGAGAGCTACACGGATGCGGAGCTGGCGATGCTCCGTGAGGTGGCTGAGACACTCCTAGAGACTGACTATGAGGGGTGGCTCAAGAGCCTCTCAATGCGTGGTATCCTGCTCCCGCCTGAGATCTTGCAGCTGGTCACGCCGTAGGACGCTCAGTACAATATATATAAGGTCTGGTACGTTTGTGAGAGTAGGGGATAGGAGCATAGAGGCTCTCCCTGAGGATTAGAACTTAATTGTAAGCGTGGCAGACAGAGACAGATCTTATCGTGGTAAGCTACCACTGCGCACTAAGCATTGTCTAGGCGTAGTGGTAGCTTTGCTGTGCGTCTTGGGCAGCGCCGTGGGCTGTAGCACCAAGCGCAACGATAGTGCTTCGCGCTTTTACCACAATCTGACCACACGCTACAATGTCTATCACAACGGTCAGCTTGCTTTCAACGAGGGCTACAAAGCACTCTACCACGACCTTTCGGAGAGCTACACCGAACTGCTAGTACCCGATCCTATCACACGTACAGCGGGACAGGAGTCGTCGGAAGAGACAGCTGTGGGCGGCTCGCTAGGCAAAGCGATCGAAAAGGGACAAAAGGCGATCCGTGAGCACTCAATCCGTACGAAGCCGAAGATTTCGCGAGAAGATCTGCTGCGCAATCCGAAGAAGAAGGCTTTCTACAATAAGATGGAGTACAACCCCTTCCTGCACAATGCCTGGATGATGGTGGGGGAGTCGCAGTTTTACGGCGGTCACTTCATGGAGGCGCTGGCGACCTTCTCCTATATGACGCGGCTCTACAGTACGGAGGATAAGGTGCGGGACGAAGCGCGCATCTGGCAGGCTCGCTGCTACCTCGCTCTGGGCTGGGTAGACGAGGCGAACGAGATACTGAGCAACCTACCCGAAGATGGCATCTACAAGAGTCGTAGCAAGGCCTATCCACTAGCGGAGACGGAGCTGGCTCTCAAGCAGGGCGACACGCTCTCAGCCATCTCTTACCTGCAGCAGACAATTGATCGCAAGCCGATCAAAGCTCAGCGAGCTAGGCTGTACTATCTCCTAGGGCAGCTCTACAGCAAGGAAGGACGGTGGGGCGAAGCCTCTCGAGCTTTCGGATGTGTGATACGTCTGGCACCGCCTTATCCATTGGAGTTTGCCGCCACGATGCGTCGCCTAGAGATCGAGGCTCAGGGCAATCCGCAGCGAGTCATACAGCGTCTGGAGCGCTTGGCGCATAGAGATAAGAACAAAGAACTCGTTGACCAGATATACCTTACGCAGGGACGCCTTTACTTGGCTATGCCCGACACGACACATGCCGTCACCGCCTTCACGCATGGCGTGGCGCAGAGCACGCAGCGTAGCTTTGACTATATGCTCTGTCAGCTTCACTTAGGCGACATTTACTTAGCGCAAAACAACTACCTCAAGGCTCAGGAGGCGTATGCTGGCGCAGCGGGGGTGATCGAGAAAAGCCACCCGCGCTACGAGGCTGTGACCAAGCTCTCGGCCGACCTAGACCAACTGGTTTCCTTTGCGCAGCAAGTCTACGAGCAGGACAGTTTGAGACGCATCGCTGCGCTCCCAGAGGCGGAGCAATTGGCCTATGCGGACAGTCTCATCACCGCTTACAAGAAGGCGCAGGAGGAGACTCGCAAGCAGGAGCTGCTCGCTCAGCAACAGGGACAAAACGAAGCGCTCAACCAGCAGGCCGACATCAATATGCCTAGCAGAGGTCGCCCTGGAGGTGTTGGTACGCCTCCCCCGATGGCGGGTGGTGGCAATGGCAAGAGCTACTTCTACAATCCTACGCTGGTGGCTCAGGGTAAGGACCTCTTCGAGCGCAAGTGGGGCAAGCGTCCACTGGCGGATGACTGGCGGAGACGTAATAAGCAGATCGCCATTGATGCGGGCGACCCCACGGCTCAGATGGAGGAGCGTGGCGAACAGCCCGCTGACTCGTTGTCTTCGGTGGCATCTCCTACGGATAGCCTCACCTCGTCTACCGATAGTTTACCCGCAGATCAAGATCCGCTCCAGCGGGCGTATTACCTCTCCAAGCTCCCCACAACGCCCGAGCAGATCGCTGCTTCGGATGAGATTATCCAGACGGCGCTGGTCGGTATGGGCAAAGCTTTCAACGAACAGATGGAACGCTTTGAGGAGTCGGTCAAGAGCTACGAAGACCTCCTCAGACGCTATCCCGAGTACGCCGACAGAGCCTCCATATACTACACGCTCTACATGCTCTATCAGCGATTAGAGCGGGCAGACCTTGCCGAGCCGTGGCGACGTAAGTTGCTGGCCGAGCTTCCCGAAGACCCACTTGCCGTCACCCTACAAGATCCTAACTACATAGCCAAGCTACGAGCCAACATTGGGGCTGACGAGCGACTCTACGACCAAGCTTTCAACGCTTACTTAGCGGGCCGATCACGAGAGGTGCAGCAACTGTACCGTGAGACGGCTGAGTCTTATCCGCTTTCAGAGACCTTGCCACAGTTTGCCTTCGTCAATGCGCTCAGCTATGTCTTGCAGGGTGACGAAGCGTCCTTCAGAAAGGGGCTTGAGTCGCTCACTACATCTTATCCTAAAGAGGAGGTCTCCGTGCTCGCTCAGGAGATGCTCCAGCGTCTGCTGCGTGGAGCGCGCATCGCTCAGGGCGGGTACCAAGGCATGGCTTGGAATCTGCGCATTGCTTCGCAGGATAGCGTCGCGGGGACATTGGCGGAGCACCCTTTTACCATCGGAAAGCGTAGTGATAAGTACCAAGCTCTGCTCATCTTACCTCGAAAAGGTGATGCTCTGGAGCGCTCTCTGCGCTTTGCCGTCGAGAGCTTCAACTACGCTCAGTTTACCGACTACATCTTCCCCGTAGCCTTCGCCCCTTCGGAGCATGAGACCCTCATGACCATCAGCGACCTTCCCACGGCCACTGTCGCATGGCAGTACGTGACTCGGGCTTATAGTCCTGAGGGCTACCTCTCCGCTTTGGACAGTTCAGCGCTGCTCCTCGTCATGACGGAGGATAATTACCGCCAGGTCGCCACGGGGGCCAAGAGCATCGGCGACTATATGACCTTCGTGGCTGATAGCTTGGTCGAGCTTTACCCCGCAGCGCACTATCTCCTAGACCGTTGGATCCTCCTCACAGGTTCACAAGCAGAGAAGCCTGTGAAGACCGATACGGTTGCTTCGCCCGCACTGCCCGCCGTTGACAAGCCGATTACCTTTGAGATAGATCGTTCGCAGGTCGCTCTGCAACCTGTGGAGCTACAGCTGGACAGCTTGTTGCAAAAGCCTGAGGAGACGAAGCCTGTGGAGAATGAGCGCACCACGATTCAAAAGGCGCGACAAGTGACTCCCGAGGATCTGAAGCAGATGGAGCGCGAGCGCAAAGCGCAAGAGCGTCAGGCGAAGCGTGAGCGTGAGGAGCAACTCAAGGAGCGTCAGCGCCAGCGTGATGCGGAGCTTAAGGCTCGTCGTGAAGAGCAGCGTCGTCAGGAGCAACTGCGTCAGGAGCAGATCAAGCGTGTGGAGGCTGAGCGCCGTGCTCAGGAGAAAGCCCGCAAGGAGCAACTACGCCAGCAGGAACAAGAGCGTCAGAAGCGTCTCAAGGCACTCGAAGAGGAGCGCCGTCGCAAGCTCAAAGAGCGAGAGGCACAGCAGAAAGAGCAACAGAAGCAACGCCGCTAGTTAGCGCTGACGGCAGAAGAGGAAGCTGACGTGTCGTGTTAGGGCGGTGAACCAACCGTACCTCCGAGCCATAATACGGAGCCGCTCGAGGAGCGAGGCGCGATGGTTGCGTGTGGTGACCCCTTCGTTAAGGTAGTTGACGAGATAGTCGTCGATGCGGTACTGGCTATGGATAGCGTTGATGATCTTGATGCACCAGTCGTAGTCTGCCGAGTAGCGGTAGCGCAGATCATAAAGCGGAGCGAGCGAGCGTCGTGGTATGAAAGCTTGGTGGCAGATGAGCATGCCATTGGCAAAGGAGCGCTGCGTCAGTTGATGTGGCGGGCGCAACCGACGAGGATGAAGGTCTTGGTAAGCACCGTCTACAATCATCGTATCGCCATAGAGGAGGTCAGGCTGGTGCGTCTCAAGAGCAGCACAGACGGTGCGGACCGTGTCAGGTGTGCGGAGCGTATCTCCCGCATTGAGATACCAGATGTAGGTGCCGTGAGCTTGGCGCAACCCTTTATTCATCGCATCGTAGAGCCCATGGTCGGGCTCGGAGTGGACGGTAGCACGAGGGTAAAGCGTCTGGACGAGCGAGAGCGTTTTGTCTTGGGAAGCTCCGTCTATGACGAGGTACTCGAAGCTTTGGTCACTCTGCTCGGCAAGGCTACGCAGCGTGGGCGCAATGGTTGCCTCCGCATTGTAGCAGATGGTGATGATGGTTAGTAGGGGCGTGGTGGTCATCGGTTTGCTCGCTGGGTGTCATCTATTAACTGTGCGTAAAGCTGGGCATACTGCTGGGCAATGGCTGTCGGGGCAAAGCGCAAGGCGGAAGCTCGGCACGCTTCGGGCTGATAAACTGAGGCTTCGGTGAAGTGTTGCCAGAGAGCGGTCGCCATCTTTTGCGGTTTGTCGTGCGCCACGAGAGCGCCATTTACCCCATTGATGAGTATATCAGCGGGACCTCCTGAGTCTCTAGCAATGACAGGCGTACCGCAAGCAAGAGCCTCTATGAGTGTCTGCCCAAAGGACTCGCGCTCACTGGTTGAGATGAGGACGGAGTTCTCAGCGTAAAGGGAGCACAGTCGCTCCTCATCGGAGATACTACCCAGATGCTGTACGGGGATGGGGATCTGCTTGAGGAGTGTTCGGTCGGATAGGGCACCGACGAGTGTGAGCTGCATTTGCGCTGTCTGCTCGCCCGCTAGCTCGGCGAGTTGTCGCATGGCTTCGGTGAGGTAGCTCCACCCTTTGATCGGGTCATCCACACGTGTCGCTACGAAGAGAATTTGATAAGGTGCTTGCTCGTTGGAGGCTTTTGTCTCCTGCATCTGTGCCTGCTGATAGTACTGAGCGGAGAGAACATTGCCGATGGTGCTGATGCCTAGGCGAGGCACGATGGGGGAGCGTGACACCTCATTGGCAAGGCTACTGGAGACGGTGACCCAGTGAATAGGGTAGTGCGCCATGAGCTCCGCTTTGCGCTGCCGAACTTGTCGGTCTAGTCGGCGCAGGGGGGCTGACAGTTCGCCAGGCTTAGTTGCCATC
>NZ_CAMYEZ010000109.1 GCF_947254915.1 uncultured Porphyromonas sp.
AAGTAAGGGGGGTGGTGTCGTCGACACCACCCCCCTTATAAGAGTTGAGAATTAGTTGTCTAGCCATAGGGCTTGTAACCCTTACGAATTACATTCTCCTCAAATGCTTTGACAGTCTAGCCTATGGCTCCGTGACGATCTGTACTTTAGGATTGTTCTTAAACACATTCTTAAGGTGCGTCTCCTCGTCTCCTGCATCTACTATAACCTTGGTCAGCTTGGGATTGTCAGTGGCAATCTCATACTGAGCCTCTTCATTATAGCCCCCATTCTTTAGGTTCACCCACTCCATCTCAGGCATCTCCTCAGCTGTAATCTCTCGAATTATAGGATTAGACGAACAGTCGAGAGCATGAAGAGGATTTTTTGAGATCATCAGCTTAAATAGCTTCGGCAGATGACTGAGGTCAATCTCTGTCAGCGCATTGTCAAAGAGGAATAGAAACATGAGCTTCTCAAAACCTTGAGATAAGTCTATCTGCTTGAGGTGATTTTGATACAGGTTTAGGCGTTGTAGGCTAGGCAAGTTCTTCAGTTGTACGGATTGTAGCTGATTATTGTCAGCGTGTAGCTCTTGTAGTAATGGCATATTAGATAGGTCTAACGATGTGAGCTGATTTTTGACCAGCTCTATTCGCTCAAGCTTAGGATGCTGTCCCCATGTAATCTTACGTAGCTTACAGCGATTGGCTAGAACCTTCTGGAGCTCTGCTAGTTGTGTTAGGTCTAGTTCTGTCAGTTTAGTGTCTTGACAGTATAGCTCTTGTAGCTTCTTATTGTTACTTAGATCTATCTGGTGAAGATCTTTATTCCCAAATAAGCGAAGATCTAAGAGCTCGGGCATTTGACTTGTGTTGATTTCACTCAGCCCGACATAGCCTATACGTAGATATTTGAGCTTAGTCAAGCCCTCTATAGACTTTACTGAAGAGCCTACAGGCTGACTATTGACATCTAGAGAGTCTAGATTGAGAAAGTACTCAAGCCCTTTCAGATCTGTAATCTTTTTGTCCTCGGGTATTTGATCGTCTGGTTTATATCCAAACTTGAGAGAGGTCACCGTAAGAGCCTCTTGAGGGGATAACTGCCCATCGTTATTGGCGTCAGCCGTGGGGTGCTGTGCTAGGATAAGCTGTAAGAGCCGCTTGTCTCCAAAGGCTATAGTCTCTGACATCCCCTTCTTCTCAAGGACTGTTAGGGTTAGTCTAGCTACAGACCCTTGTGCAGTAGCTGTAATGATAGCAGTACCAGGCTCTATGGCAGTGATTGTTCCGTTTTGGACAGTGGCTATTTTAGGATTAGAGCTTTGCCAGGTGATAGTAGCCTTTGGGGTATGTAGCAACTTGGGTGTGGCTTGCTCCCCGACGTACAGCTCTAGTGTGGACTGCTCAAAAGCCATCTTGGGGACGTCAGGGCAGTCATCTGTACAAGAGACTAGAAGCATAAGGCTTAGAAGTAAGGCACCCTTTAAGTAGAGAGCCATTAGAATAGGTGTTTTAGTCATAAAGTGAGTATAGCTTGTTAGTGAAGTTATTTGGTTGTCCTTTTGATAGGAACTACGAAGGTAATGATTTTTTATCGTAAATCCATACAAGAGAGCTTCGCTAAAGGCCAACTCCTAACTTGAGTAGCTGGAGAAAACACCCCCAAAAAGAAGAGAGGCCTGCGCTATGCGGGCGGTTTTTTGTAAGTTTGCAGAAGTAATTGAATTCATCAACTATAGATACCTATGAATATATTCCTTCTACAAGCAGCACAGGCAGCACCACAGGGAGCCCCTGCGTGGACTTCGCTCGCATTCTTTGTAGTCATCATCTTGATCTTTTGGCTTTTCTTCATTCGCCCTCAGAGCAAGCGACAGAAGAAACTGCAACAGCAGCGTGATGCGCTCGCTGTGGGCGACTCTATCATAACCGCTGGCGGTGTGCATGGTGTGATCCGCAAGGTGTACGAACAGACCTTTGAGGTGGAGATAGCCAAGGATGTCTGCATAGAGATCTCCAAGAGCTCGGTATATCCGCTCGGCACGGATCCTAACGCACGCTAGTAGACTCCCCAACCTGCTAAGACGCGAGCGGTGCGACTCAATCTGACCCCTAAGCTTCGCCCAGGTGGAGAACCTGTGGTGCGTAAGCAGCGTATCCCTGGCTTGAAACGTCTGCTGGCGATTGCTGTGTGGGTGCTCCTAGCGACCGCCCTATGGTTTATGCAGACGCTCTCTCGTGGCACGACTTCGATCGTCCACATCCCCATCGTATACGAGGAGATGCCGAAGGCAATCGGTCTAGAGGGCGAGCAGCCGACCATGCTGGACGTTAGCGTCTCGGCAAAAGGTTCGCAGCTCCTCTTTCGCTGGATGAAAGGGGTGACACCGATCAAGCTATCGATGCCTCAGCGGGTTCCCCTGGGAGGGCGCATCCTCTTTAGCAATGCGGTCTTGACACAGAAGGTGCGTGAGAGCCTCGGAAGTGCTGTGCAGATTCGTGAGATCTACCCCAATCAGATCTCGCTACGCGCATTTCCTCTCCAGAGAAAAGAGGTGCCAGTCATCAATCGCGTGTCGGCCTCTGCTAAGGATGGCTACATGGTTCTCCCGCTCACGATGACTCCGACCACGGTCGAGCTATATGGTAGTCGTGAGGCGCTGGAGGGAATTAGCGAAGTGCGCACCAAAGGGCTGCTCTACAAGAACTTGTCGCAAGACAAGGTACTGCGAGTACCTCTCGAAGAGATCCCCAACGTGCATAGCTCTCCCGACAGTGTGCAGCTACAGATCTCTGTCGTCGAGCTCACGGAGAGACGCATCGAACTGCCAGTCGTGGCTCTGAACACGCCAGCAGGCTTTGTCGCCAAGCTCCTCCCAGCGCGTGTCTCTCTGACCTTGACGATGCCGATCACGGACTACAATAAGCCTATCGGCAACCAAGTCTCGGTGGTCGTGGATCTGAGTCAAATATCAGAAGCTGTGCAGAATGGGGAGAAGCGCCCCGAGATGCTCCCCGTAAGAATCGAGGGTCTACCCGACTGGGTGGTGCGTGCTACTGCAGCCCCCAAGGCGGTACAGTATATCCTAGAGGCTACCTAGCCGTGAGCCGTAGTGGCTACTGAGTTATGAACAAAAAAAAATTGCCCGCACCAATCCCCCCCCGTATCTTAGGACTGACGGGAGGAATTGGTGCGGGCAAAAGCTTCGTGGGTCAGAAGCTTGTCCAGTCAGGACTACCCCTTATGGACAGTGATGCGGTGGCGCGGAGGGCTTACACCGATAGTGAGCAGGTGCGTCAGCAGGTCATTGCGTTGCTAGGTGCGGAGGTCTACGATGCGGAGGGGAAGCCTCGCTACGATGAGATCGCTCGTAAAGTGTTCGCTCCGTCTGATGAAGGGCGCTCCTTATTGCACGATCTAGAGCAGATCATTCACCCTTATGTATCTGACCAGCTAAAGGCTTGGGCTATGGAGCAGCAAGCTCCCGAGGGGTGGGTCGTCCTAGAGAGCGCCATCTTATGGCAGTCTGGCTTCTATCATCTTTGCGATGCGGTGGTCGTGGTGACAGCTCCTGAGGCGGTACGTGTGGCTCGTGTTCAGGAGCGTGACGGAGCTTCGCTCGAGCAGGTACAAGCACGGATCGATCGTCAGGCAAGCTACTCTTTTGCCACCCTTCAGCAGGCGCATTCAGAGCTGCCACTCTATGAGATTCACAATGATGGTGTGCAGGAGCTGGAGGGACAGGTAACACAGCTCCTCTCTCATCTAGCCACTCTGTAGATACTCTTTGCGTGTATGGCGAGTTCGGTCGGGTTGTGGGCGTTGACCCCTTTTGGGGCAGATCGGGGAGCTGAGGATATTATCTTACTGCTGCTCCTCATGCTGCTCTTGCTCCCAGCGCTTATGCAGATGTGGGTAGGCTCTCTTATGTCTCGCTCGGTAGATGCGTTACTATATAATAGAGGGCACATCTTCTTTCGCAACTTAGTACACCGGGTCTCTGTCGGCACCTATACACTCTTAGGTGGGTTGCAGCGACATCTGCTGGTCGGTGTAACGGGCTGTCTGCTCTTGCGCTACTATGGAGGCTTACCCACAGGCGAGCTCTGGACGACGCTCTCGCAGATAGGCGCTCTAGCCCTCGGTAGTCTGATCTTGAGCGGCCTTTATCTAGGTGTCAATCGTCTACTGGCGGGGATCTACCTTGACTCCGCCTTTTACCTACACTGGGTACGTCACTACAGCATCTTGGAGTGGCTATGGCCCCTGCCCCTCTACATAAGCTCTTTGCTACTACTGGCGGGCGTCTGGCAGGAGGTCGCACTTTGGCTCACAGTGGCTGTCATCCTCTTATGGCGCCTTGCGATCATTTTGCCCACAGCCCGATGGCTGGGGGAGGCTGGAGTGACTCCTTTGCTTATTTCTTTGTACCTTTGCAGTCAGGAAGTGGCTCCTCTTGCCTATCTCGTAGGCTTTGGAATGCTGATCCCATAAAAGAATCTATCGTATACCATTAGCACCCCTGCCTGTGAGTATGTCACGGATTAAAAAAATACTTATTTCTCAGCCCGCCCCACTGATGGCCAATCCATACACCGAAGTTGCTGAGAAGTATCAAGTGGAGCTTGACTACAAGCAGTTCATTCGTGTCGAGACGGTTGCAGCGAAAGAGTTTCGTCAGCAGCGCATCAATCCGTTGGACTACACAGCCATCATCTTTACCTCTCGTACTGCTATCCTGCACTTCTTCACGCTGATGAAAGAGATGCGCATATCGATCCCAGATACGATGAAGTATTACTGTAGCTCCGAGATGTCCGCTCCATACCTGCAGAAGTTTGTCAACTACCGTAAGCGCAAAGTCTTCTTCTCACCGACAGGACGTACCGAGGATCTGGTCAAGGTCATTACCAAGCACAAGAGCGAGAAGTATCTCCTACCCGTCGCTGAGGAGCACAGCGATAAGCTCTCTGACCTGCTTACGGAGGCTGGCATAGACTATACTAAGTCGGTTATGTATCGCACCATACCTCGGGAGTTAGAACTTGAGAAGCCATTGCCTTACGATATGATCATCTTCTTCAGTCCGATTGGGATTACCTCACTCTTTGAGAATGTCCCCGACTTCAAACAAGAGGATATAATCATCGCTACCGTCGGGCCCAAGACTGCGCAAAGAGCCGAGGAGCTAGGACTCAGAGTGGACATCAAGTCTACGGGCAGTCGTCAGGATCCACCGATGCCTGAGTTGCTGAGCAACTTCCTTGCCGAGCAGGAGGGATGACTACGGAGGAAGGCAACCCTCGCTCCCTCCAGAACCGACATCTACCCAAAGGTGAGCGACTCTATCTGCGTGAGGAGATAGAGCGACTGTATGATCGGGGGCGCTCATTCGTCTCTTACCCCATTCGTGTCGTATGGCTCGCCGAGCCTCTCGCCACGCACTTCCCTGGCGAACAGGCGCAGGTCGCTGTCATGACCTCGGTCGCCAAGCGGCGCTTCAAGCATGCCGTTGATCGTAACCGTATCAAGCGCATGACCCGCTCAGCTTATCGGCTTCACAAGACTCCGCTCTGGCAAGTTGCCACCCAGCATCACTGCACCGTGCGACTAGCGCTCCAGTCTGTCGCTAAGACGATGCCGACTTACTCTGAGCTAGAGCAAGCCGTAGAGCAAGCCATAGCACGTATCGTCAAGGAGATAGACAAGTCAAGCCCGACGTCCTCAGTGGCGAAAGCTTCGCCCAATCGTCCAAAGCAGACGATGGCAGCACCTTCTACCCAAGCTAATCAAGCAGACTCGCAGCAGCTCTCACTAGCGGTCCGCTTACTGAGCTACCCAGTCAAGTTTTATCGCGCTTGCATCTCGCCCTTGCTACCACCCAGCTGTCGCTTCACACCCACTTGCTCGCAGTACGCACTAGAAGCGCTACGAGTGCATGGCGCACTCAAGGGTACTTGGCTAACCATTTGGAGACTCTTACGATGTAACCCCTTCAATCGACATGTGGGTTACGACCCCGTGCCACCACGACGATGAGCAACGAGCGACACCACAGCCACCGAGAGCTTTTAGACTGTCACACTCATAGCCACGAGGTGAACGGGCTAGCCATTCGCTCACTCACCTACGAGGAGTGGAGCGGTGGCGTCACGATCCAGGAGGGACAACTCTATTCGATAGGCCTTCACCCCTGGTCTCTGCCCCTAGCGGAGCGTTTGTCAGACCTCATCGATCAGATGCGAAGCCTCCTAGCGTCTACCCCTCAGATCGTCGCTGTCGGCGAGTGTGGCATTGACAAGGTGCGTAGCAACGCTTCTCTCGCTGAGCAACGAACCTGGCTAGAGGCGCAAATGCGCTTAGCCTGTCAATTCCATCGTCCTATCCTCCTACACACTGTGCGCGCTTGGAGCGAAACGATTGAGATACGTAGAGAGCTGGCGCAAGAGTTTGACCAGCTCCCTCCGATGGTATTACATGGCTTTCGGGCTAGGGGAGAGGTGGCGCAGATGATGCTACACCAAGGCTTTGCGCTCTCCTTCGGTCGTCACTACGACTTAGCAGCTTTGCAACTAGCCTATGAGGCGAATGCGCTACTTGTCGAGACCGACGAACTGCCCCAGGGTCTTACGCATCGGGAGGCTTTAGCGGAGATCTACACCCATCTAGCCACGGCGCTCGCCATCACCCCCGAGGCGCTGGCAGAGCGCGTGACAGCGACACCTTTCTGGCAACAAGTAGAGAGGCTAGGCTCTTTGCGCTAAAAGCGTTACCTTAGTAGCGCTAACAGATTGAAAGCGATGACAGAGACAGATCAGCTAGCATGCTCCCCAGAGTATCAGATGCTGCGAGAGCAGTACGATATGCTCGTTGCAGCCTACACGACGCTCGTATCCCAGTATCAGAATATGACGGATCACGAGGCGCCCCACCTATCGGCGCTCTATATGCACTACTTCGGCAAGCTGCTGTACACCCAGTTGCGTCTAGGCCTCTCCATAGCGGCACTACGCTTGCGGCGCTCGCTCCTACAGGCTTACATCAATCGTGACCAAGCGCCCGACCTCGTCGAGGTAGACAAGCAGATGGCGCAGCAGCGCCTCGAGTATCGTAGGCTCCTGGAGCAAAAGCTGGATCAGCTCAAGGCGGCACAAGCTTATTGGAATGCCCCGCGACTCACTCCCGAGGAAAGCAAAGAGCTCAAAGAGATCTACAAGATCCTCGTCAAACGCCTCCACCCAGACCTCAACCCGTACTACACGGAGGAGGACAAGAAGTTCTTTCTCGCTGCGGTCAAAGCTTACAAAGCTTGCGACCTCCAGCAGCTACAAGCCATACTGGCA
>NZ_CAMYEZ010000110.1 GCF_947254915.1 uncultured Porphyromonas sp.
ATATCTACGGATGAATTTCCCGATTTCCTCCACCTCCCGATTTCTGTCGTAGAGACGTAGATGCACTCGTCCGCCTTGTTCGCATAATTGAGGCGGTTTGTTAAGTGGGGGCAAAAGCTTATCTTTGCCTACAGTTCAAAACTTTAAATACAAACCATAACTATTGTTTATGAGACACTGCTACTTCCTTGCACTCATTGGGGTGCTACTCTTACCTCTTTCCATCTCAGCTCAAACCATTGAGAATGGTGTGCTATCTCATTGTTCAAGTCTCTCTGGGCGATATGTCGTACCTGACGAAGTGACCAAGATTGCCGATCACGCATTCTTCACAGCGAGTGTCACAGAGGTGGTGATCGGCAAGAATGTCCAAGAGATAGGTAACTCCGTCTTCCAAAACTGTATAAACCTTGAGCGTGTCACCTTTGCCACAGGCTCCAAGCTCCAGCGCATCGGTGATGACGTTTTCTCCGACTGTCCTAAGTTGACCACGATAGCACTCCCCGAGGGGCTCATGCGAATGGGTGTACGCACCTTTTGGCTCAACGAGTCGCTCAAGCAGATCACACTCCCCACAACCCTCGACACACTACCCAAGTACTGCTTCCAAAGCTGTACTGCACTGCGCAAGATGAGCCTGCCCGAGGGTATGAAGGTCATCTCCGAGAACGCATTCGCTGGCTGCGAGAACCTGATTGTGGTGAAGCTCCCGAGCACCCTTGACTCCATCGCGACAAAAGCATTCTATAAGAACCTCGGACTGCTCACCCTAACCATCCCCGAGGGGGTGCGCTCAATCGCTGACAGCGCTTTCATGCGCTGCGAAAACCTCGAGACCGTCACCCTGCCAGCCAGTCTAGAGCGTGTGGGCGCTAAGCTCTTCCGCCGCTGTCCCGAGCTCACCGCTATCTCCGTCGCCTCTGGGAGCAAGCACCTCATCTCTCGTGATGGCATACTCTACTCAGCCGACCTGAAGACGCTCTATGAGGCTCCCGCCAAGTTCAAGAGCGAGGACTACAAGGTACCCGCAGAGACAGAGACCATTTACCACTACGCTTTCTACGAGTGCCCCGATGTCCAGGGGATCACCATACCACAGACGATCAAGCGTATCGGCGTTGCCGCTCTTGTCAACAACGGGATGCGTCAGTTCACTTTCCCTGGCAATGATAAGTATTGGCTCGCAAATGGTTCGCTCTACTACAAGGCGACCACAAAAGATGGCGAGCAGACAGTCTTTATGGCACACCCCTCAGGGGCTGAGGGCGATGCCATCGTCACCTACGGCACCAGCTACGTATCTGACTACGCACTCGCAGGCTGTCACAAGATCAGCTCACTACGTCTACCCTCAACGCTCCTCGGTATGGGCGCTTTCGTACTCAGCGACTGCAAGGAGCTTAAGGACATTTATAGCTACGCCATTGAGCCGCCCGTCCTCACAGAGGAGTCTTTCATGGGTCTCAATCTTCCCTCCGTACGTCTACACGTTTATCCAGAGGCTATGCAAAAGTATATGAACGCTCCCTACTGGCAGCTCATCCTACATGGAGACGACCTCACTGGAGAGGAGCCAAGAGCTATCGCATCGCCTGAGCTACAGATCACACAGCTCAGCTGGAGCTATCAGCACGATGGCACGCTACACCTTGAGAGCCTAAGCGCAATCACGATGGAGGTAGCGCTCTACAGCACGGATGGTGTACGCCTTGCCACGCTAGAGCTAGCACCTCACGCTACTGCACAGCTCACGCTACCCACAGCTGGCATCTACATACTCCGCAGCACATCTATTCACGGAACCCGCACTGAGCGCATCATACGATGATTCAAGCAAAGCGTCTATACCATCTACTGCTACTCCTCTGCACAGCTAGCACTTTGCTAGCTCAGGAGGAGAGTAGTTCGGGCAGTCTAGTAATTAGTGAGACCTTTGACCTCTTTACCAAAGGGAGCGAAGAGACTCCTGACACAAAGGACTTGACCAGTAGTAGTACCGGCATGATTGCCGATGCGCTCACCCAGCAACCTGGTTGGAGTGGTGCTGGCATCTACTCGGCAGGAGGCAGTTGCTTGCTAGCTCCTTACTACGATGAGGTGGACGGGTCTCTAGATGGATACCTAAACACACCACGTACCAACCTCTACGGAGAGATCACAATCACCTTGAGGGCTAAGGCACACGCAGCTTCTCAAGGCAAACTACATATCAACGTGGCCCGCCTTACTCAAAACCTCGGAGGCTACACAGCCACGCTGTCAGATCAGTGGCAGACGATCACGACGACCCTACGAATAACCCGTCCAGAGGCTGAGTACAATAGCTATATTCAGCTTTCTACCGAAGGGCTTGCCTCTATCCTCATTGATGACGTAAAGGTCTACCGCAAAGCTCTACTGTCGCCTCCCGAGAAGGTCTCCTATAGAGACTTTACGGCTACCTCTTTTACGGCTGAGTGGTCTCCGACGACCAGTGCTACAGGGTATCTAGTAGACGTTTATACTAAAGAGAGCTCCCCGCAAGACACCGTCATGGAGCACCCAGCATCTGATCCGCTGACATGGACTCAAACTGGTGATTCGTGGATCACACCCGAGGGGGAGCGCATCATCAAAGACTTAACCTTGTATGGTCTGCCCGCAGCCTCTAGCGATAGTAAAGGAGCCATAGCCATATCGGCTCTTGCACAAGGAGAGTGGCGTGAATTAGGACAGATAACACTCGACAAGCTAGCTGGAGGCAAGTATCTATCGCTCCAGAAGCACCTGCCCTATCACACGACTAGGGTCAAGCTCTCTTTTGTCAAGGGGATCGGAGGCTTAACACTACGAGAGATTACGACGATTTATGAGGGACAAAAGGTCTATCACCTGCAAGGTCATCATACGACTGAGACGCACCTAGCAGTCACTGGCATAGATCCTAACAAAGACTACTACTATACCGTCTCTAGCCAGCAGGGGCAGATCAGCTCGACACCTTCTCAAGAGGTGTGGGTGAGTGACTTACTGACACCGCAACTAACACGCCCAGCGTCAGAGGATATACACAAAGGGAGCTATACAGCTCGCTGGCAAGTCGTACCTAAAGCTGATGGCTACCTCCTCTACAACTACTCAGTCACCACGGTAGCTCAGACTGGTTTGGCTACACTCCTACACGACACCTTCAGTCGCTATGAGACTCCAGCGACACCTGATGCTCCTGAAGAAGTGCCTGACGATGCTCTAATACTAGACAACTACACAGACTTGCCCGGATGGCTAGGCAAGAGAGTTCGCCTAGCAGAGGGTATGCTCGGGTGCTGGGGCTGGGGTAGCTCTTTGCAGACTCCTACACTAGCTCTATCTCACAATGGAGGGAACTTCAGACTGTTCCTATCTGCATGGGCTAAAAAGGATACAGACCTCATCATCGAATATGGAGAGGAGAGTGACCAGCGTGTCACCTTATCCTTTACCGATACAGGTCTGCAAAAGCATACTTTTGACCTAGCAGGCGGAAGCGACTCAACAGCGATACGCTTCTACACCTCGGCTGGAGAGATATTCTTCCTAGATGAGATCTCTATAGAGCAAGAGTTAAAGGCAGGAACAGAGTACCGCACCCTGCTACACAATATGCTACCTATCAAGTCAGGTCAGACGAACTACTACACACTGAAGGATCTGCCCCAAGACAAAGTCTACGAGTACGAAGTCATCGCTTACCGGCTAGTAGATGATATGCTACTGCTCTCTCCTCGCTCTAGTGCTATGAGGGTAGAGCTAGACACTAGCATTACTCCAACTATAGGAAAGAGTGATCCCTGCACGCTACAGTACTCCTATGGAGTTCAAGGCTTGACACTATCTACGCATCAGGGCGGGGCGCTATCCATCTATGCTCCTCAAGGGATGCTCTTACATCAGACTACGATACGTCCTCAAGAGGAGGTGACATACCCACTCGCTGCTGGGATCTATCTAGTTGTACACAACGGCTGCAACATCCCTCACAAACTGCTTATACCATAACCAACAATCTCCCTATTTACTATGAACCGACATAGAGTTATTTACACACTACTCGTATGGCTCTCCCTAATAGGAGCTATGACGGGCACGCTGACAGCGCAGAGTAGCCAGACGATAGTCAATAACAAGGCTGGCTCGCTCAGTAGCAAGCTCTCTGACTTAGAGGGCGTAACGGACCTAACCGTCCAGGGCGTTATGGACGCGACCGACCTCGCAGCCATTGCCAAGGCTCTGCCCGATCTCTTACGACTAGATCTAGAGAAGGTCACATTCAAAGCGTACTTCGACCCCTATGATCCCTACAGTGGCTCATCGGCAGACTGCTTTCCCATAGGGCTAAACGGCAAGATGAAAAGCCTACAAGAGCTGATCCTCCCCTCTTCCATTACGAAGATCTCCAGCGCGACTCTTTTTGGGCTTAAAGCTCTGACGAAGCTCACCTGCCCCACAGCTGTGGTACCAACTGTCGAAGGCTATGGACAAGAGCTAACTAGTGACGAGATCTATGCTCAGTGTACACTTTACGTACAGGAGGAGCTTGTAGAAGCCTTCAAGCAGAGTGACTCTTGGAAAGCTTTCCATGCGATCCTACCGATACCGAAGCCCTTTGAGGCTGATCTATCAATGACAGTGGCTACGAGTGCTACCTTCTCCATCACAGTAGGAGCCCAGGATGATGCCGTCACGGCACACTACCCCGATGGCTTCCAGGAGACCAAGGTAGGAGCTGACGGAGCCCTGACCCTAGCCTTCTCTCATACGATAGACCAAAGCAAAGTAGCCGATGAGAAGCGCATACTCATCTCCGCTCCTAAGGCTATTCGCTTGACAACGCAAGGGACTGGACTAACCGCCTGCACATTCATGCGTGAGCTCCCTCTACAAGAGCTGACGCTACGCTTCGAAAGCGAGCTGACAGCGCTAGACCTTTCGCAGCTATCTAGCCTGACCGCTGTCAATCTGAGCCGATGTGGCAAGCTAACCTCACTAACGCTACCCTCGACAGCTCCACAGCTTAAGTCCTTACAGCTACCCAATACTGCTGTAAGCTCCTTGACACTCACCTCCTACCCCGCTCTTGAAGAGCTAGACTTAGCGAGCGTAGGGCTCTCTCAGGTGACGCTTACAGGACTGACGAAGCTCCGCACACTAGATCTCTCGGACAATAAGCTCACCAGCATAGACCTCACAGGGCTGACCGCTATCTCTACGCTACGAGTAGGCAACAATCAGCTTACCGAGCTAACGCTATCCTCGACTTCCTTTGACGAGCTAAACGTAGAGCATAACCACCTCTCCTCTATAGACCTATCACGGGTCACAAAGATCGGAGCACTCTATTGCAATGACAACAACTTCACTCTAGACAAACTACCTGCAAAGGGGGCCGTCATATCTGCCTATAGATACGCTCCGCAGGCGAAGCACCAGTTACCCCAGACGATTGCCCAGGGCGAGGTGCTAGATCTCTCTGCGATAGCTTCCGTACAGGGTGTGCTAGCACAGCCTGCCACCTCTACGTTTAGCTGGTACGACAATGCGGGCAACCTCCTCACTGAGGGCACAGACTACGAGATAAAGGGCGCTGGGCAGTTTGCTTTCCTACGTCCTTTTGCCGACTCTGTCTACTGTCAGGTCAAGAGCAAAGCTTTCCCAAAGTTTACGGGCAAGAGTAGCTATAAGACGACGAGCATCGCCATCACAGAGCCTGTTGTAACTGCAAACTTTACCTACTACACATCACAGGCTAAGCAAAACTTCTCCGTAAAGACGACTCCTAGCGGGACAGTCTCTGTACGAACAGCTGATGGCGTCACGCTCCAAGCAACAGGCGATGATGAGTACGGCATCGCACGCTTTGCTCATCTTATAGATACAGACAAGGTCTCTGACCCTAAGCATATGAAGATGGAGATCGTCTGTGACCAGATGTACTCCTTTGCAGCTCAGGCCACTGGCATCTCAGAGGTAGAGCTAACCGACTGCCCACAGCTGAAGAGACTGACGCTCAAGTATCAGCAACTCTCTAGCATAGACCTCTCCAAGGCATCTAACCTAGAGGAACTTTACCTAGATGGGAATGAGAAGCTAGAGCAGGTCGGCCTCACAGGACTAAGTTCTCTACGCTGGCTCAACGTGAGCAACCTGCCCAAGCTCAAGACCCTCGACCTAGCACAAACTCCAGGTCTCACACACCTCTTGGCATACAATACTCAGTGTGCTAACCTGCCCGTGGAGATCTGTACTAACCTAGAGGTGCTAGACCTAACCAATACGGGATCGTCTCAGCTCAAGGTAGCAGACCTAACCCAGCTAAAGCGTCTACTCCTCACAAGCAATACTCTGAAGAAGATTGAAACCGCTAAGTTGACTGCTCTCACGGAGCTTCAAGTAGACAAGAATCAGCTCACCGAGCTAGTCCTCCACGCCCCGAACCTTGAGACACTCAACGTGACGAGTAATCAGCTCACTGCGCTAGACCTGTCTCAGGCTACAGGGATCACGACACTCTACTGTAGCGACAATAAGCTCTCCCTAGACAAGCTACCCACACTAGCTATCGATGGACCAGCATATGTCTATGCGCCACAAGCTCCTATGAGCTGGAGCAAAGACTCCTACAGTACAGATGATGCGATAGATCTCTCGCACCTCACACAGCTACGAGGAGTGCTAGCTGGACCTGCGACCTCGGTCTATGCCTGCTTTGATGCCAAGAGTAAAGCTCAGCTACAAGAGGGTACCGACTACAAGGTGCTCCGCGAAGGAGTCTTCCAGCTGCTGGCTCCACATATTGACGGGGTCTTCTTCACCATCACAACCCCAGCTTTCCCCGCCTTTACTGGTGACAAGGCGTATCAGACGGAGCCCATCGTGATTACTCAGGGTACAGGAGTCTGCTCTCCTATCGTCAGCGAGCATCCGCTAGAAATAGTATCAGGGAGCGAGGGTATCTCGCTGATTGCTCAAGAGGCGCTACCCTATGCGCTCTACGATCTCTCGGGCGTCTGCCACTACCAAGGCACGCTACAGACGGGTCGCACCGAGCTACCGCTCGCTTGTGGTAGCTATCTGCTTGTCTATCAACTAGGCAATAGAAGCTACAGCGTCAAGGTTGTCGTCACTGCACGATAATCGTTCATAGACAAGGACTTCACACGAGACGAGGCATCTACACGTTACGGTGTAGGTGCCTCGCTTGTTGTATGACGGGCATGTCATACATCTGTGGTGAAAGTCCACGCGGGGCGTA
>NZ_CAMYEZ010000111.1 GCF_947254915.1 uncultured Porphyromonas sp.
AGGGAAGGAAACGAAAGTAGGTCAGAAAACTTTCGTTTCCTGACCTACTCGATTGGTTGGCGACTTAGTCGCTAGAAGCGGTTGCGTACGGAGCGTGTGGTAGTGCTCTTCGACTGCTTCGGTTGCTCTGCCTTGGCAGCTTTGGGAGTAGCCTTCTTGGTGGGACGACTCTTCTTCTTCGCTTTGGTCGCCTTGGCTGATTTACGTTGGCTCTTGCCCTCGCGAAGCTCTTGTGAGCGACGGGCACGGGCTGTGTCAAGCTCACTGTCGTCCTCGCCGTCACGTCCCTCCTGAAGGTCGCTATCGCTAGCCTCTGGTTTGGTGTACTCGGTGCCGTAGAGGCTCTCCTCAAACTGCTTGAGCTCGCCCTCGATCTGGTTGCTGAAGGCTTGACGCGCAGCCATCGCAGTCGAGTCGCTCATCTCGCTATTGAGCTCAGCGGTCTCACCGCCTAGCGTCATCGAGATCTGTCCGCGGTACAGATTGAGACTAAAGAAGTCGTCCATCGTGGCGGTCGTGGCGTTATTCTTGGTTGAGAGCATGATAGGTTGCTGCGAGAGGTAGGGCTGCACGTCGGAGTACTTGACCCAAAAGAGCGGTATACGCACGCTACCCTCCATCGATATCTCGTCGTCCATCACGGGGCAGATCGCTATGATCTGACTGCTCACTTCGCTGGTCTTGACGTCGTAGTAGTACTCCTCCTTGACATAGTAGTTGTGTATAGACTGCGTGGGGATGTCTACGGGGAGGATCTTGAAGGCACGGTTGCCCGTCTGGCTGGGGTCTTTGTCATATACGATGCCAAAGCGGTCGAGGAAGTCTTCAAAGCGTAGCTGTCGCTCAGGAGTTAGGTTTTCGTAGCCCAGGTCTTCGTACTCATAGACGGTTATGCTCCCGTCGTTGAAGCGCTTGAAGAGGAGCGAGAAGAGGCTCTGCAACTGTCCCGACGGACGTACAGGACGGAAGATAGGAGCATTGGCAAGGCTGTCTATTGAGAGCTGTCGGTAGATGACTCGGCGCCAGGGGGCTGTCTCGGTATCTTTGACCTGCTGGTCGGCGTAGTTCTTGGCGCGTATGGAGACGCCATCGGTCTGTGTCTCCTGCTCCTTCTGAGCGCGTCGCTGACGTGCTGTGGGGCGCTGACGTGGTAGCTCCGTGGCAACTCGTGTTGAGTCGGTAGTGGTGGCGGAGAGAGGGTCAAAGTTTTGCGCCTCAGCGGTCAGTGTGAGCGTGAGGGCTAGGAGCACTATGAGTATAGACTGGATGCGTTGCATAGTATAGTGAGATGGGTCTATTCTTAAAGCTGTGAAGACTATCGTACGATTACTTCGATGGCTGGGATCTGTCGCTCGATCCCGTCGGGACCACGAGCGGTCACTTCGCTCACGAAGAAGCGCTTACCCTTTGCCATATTGCGGATCTTGTCTCGCTGTCTAGCGGAGAAAGTGGAGCCATTGGACACCTCGGGGATAACGCCACCGACAGAGTCAAAGAAGAGGAGCTGGAAGCGCACTACCTGGTAGGGCACGTCTAGCAGATCGTCGTCAATAGCAGCTCCGATACCGTTGGCAGTGAGGAGGTCACGCTTGGCGATGCGCCCGCCCTTAAAGCGTTTGGTCGCTCCATTGGCATCGGTGTACTGTATATAAGGAAGCGGATCGGGGAGAGCTCGCACACGTAGCGAGGTCTCGGCCATCTTGAGGTTTCGACCGTCAGCCTGCTTGGCCATAACGGTGATGACAGCGGGAGTGCCGATCTTAGCGGGCTTAGCCGTCCAACTGTTGCCTTTGCGGGTGAGCGTTCCGTTGGTCATCGTGGCGGTGACGTTTTGCGAGGGGACACCAGGCACGGCAATGCTGATCGGGTTGTTGATGCCCGCATAGAGGACATTCATCATGGTAGGAGCGACTGTCGCAAAAGGCTCGGTGACATAGTACTCCGACTGGAAAGGCTGCTTGACAGAGGTGCCGTCGGGAAGCTCTGTCTCGATGTATCCCGAGATGGGGAAGGTGCCTGCTTTGGTCGCTGTGACACGGTAAATGCCCCCAGCGCTCTCGGGAAGGGTGGTGCCATTGACCACAATCTTGGGAACGCGTGTCGAGTCGTAGCTGGAGAGGACGATGCTCGCCTCGTACTGGCTACCCTGCATGACGAGCTGACTGCGTGGAATCACTTGCGCAGCAATCTTATTGACGCGGAGGTCGCCACTGTCGATGTTTTGGACAAGGTCACTTAGCACGTCGCCCTCGACGGAGCGTATGTCGCTCTGAAGCTTCGTGAGCATCGTGAGCGAGGCAATGGTTGGGATATTCTCAAAGATCTGCTGCTCCCAGCTGAGCCCTCCCGAACGCTCCGTGCTGAGCATCTCAGAGATATGCTCACGACGGCTGTCGCTACGAACCATCTGCGTGGTGTACGTGCGGAATGCCTCGATTGACTCGCGTAGCTTAGCGCCTCGCCGTGTGATGGGGTTGAGCATGACGGTAGTGGGGGCGTTCATATCGTCCTTGCGAGCCACATCGTTGGGATTGGCATCCTTACCGTCTGCCTCTTGAGCTATGAGGAGGCGCAACTGGTCTATCTCGTTGTAGAGCGAGTCTGCATAGGCGGTGAGCGCTAGCCCTTTGCGATACCAGGGCTCTGCTTTGCTAGGGTTTTTGGCATAAGCAGCTGAGAGCCCCTTCATGATGTTGTCATTGCTCTGCTGTGCCCCCTCGATGGTGTGCGTCAGACTGCGCTCCACGAGGACAAAGCCCGAGAGTACCTCCGAGGAGACATTGAGTGCTACCATCGCAATGAAGACGAGATACATCAGATTGATCATCTTCTGCCTATTGCGGTTACCACTGCTTCCTGCTGCCATAATGCCTAGATTGTATTAGTTGAATAGCTATCGAGTAGGTGAGGTGAGAAAAGCAATCTACTCTTGTGGCTCTTGTGGTGCGCCCGCATTGCGTGGTGCTTGGTAGGGCTGAGAGGCGTAGTAGTCGGGACGTGCCGAGGGGTACTCCTGCCGTGGAGCGTAGTAACTAGGCTCGTAGCCTCCCTGATAAGGACGGCCCGCCATGCCAGGTGCGCCCATATTGACTGTCAGTGCTTCTAGGATGCGAGCGTAGACACGGTTTAGCTCAGAGAGCTGCATGGTCAAGCGCTCATTTTGCGTGCGGAAGGTGGTACTGTCAATGGCGGAGTCTTGGTACATATTCTTAATATGCTCCAGTCCTTGGTTGATCTGGTCAATGGTAGCGACCTGTCCTGTGATGCTTGCCAGCTGCGACTCGTAGATCTGGTTGAGACGGGCCAAATGCTGCGAGGTCGTGTCCATCTGCATCTGATACTCAACGGCGCTCTCACCGAGTGTGCGCCCGTCTTGCTGCATAGCGACCCACTGATCAGTCATTTGTTGAGAAAGCTCGCCTAGTCGGCTGAGCTGCGAAGCGGCATTGGCTAGCTGATCGATGGCAGCGGAGAGACGCTCCACCTGAACTTCCGAAGCTGGCGCACCGTAGCTACCCTCAGGAGCTACGTAACCTGCCTGAGCTTGTGGTTGTGCTTGAGGCTGAGCTACGTAACCGCTAGGCTGCTCGTGATGCTTACCCTCTGGATAGGCATAAGAGGGCGCTGGCGCTGCGGCTGCCTCCTGAGCTTTGCGGAGGAGGTACTGTCGGCGAGCCTCCATCTCCTGCTTGTCCATCGGGTTCTTAGAGTCTAGCTCGGGGAAAACCTGCTCCCACTGGTAATGCTCCTCAGGCTGCTCAAAGCCTGAGATGAAGAAGACGAGAAACTCGGTGATCATACCGATGAAAAGCATCTCATTGCCGAAGGATAGGTGGAGCAACTTAAAGAGAGCTCCTAGGATCACCACTGCGGCACCCCAGCTGTATGCGAAGTTGAGCACTCTGCGCCCTTTCTTGCTGGAGAGATACATCTCCAGTCCATTCTTGTAGCGTCTATATTTCTTTGCCATGAGTCTATCTGTCTGAAGGGTAAAGCCGTTGTTAGGGCTATCTGTTGCGTTGCTTATTTGGAGTTGTTGATGATGCTGCGCACACAGCGGAAGCCAATGTAAGAGTGCGCCTCATCTTGTGGAGCGTAGATGCGTCTTGTGGACTTGATGAAGCGGAGGACGTCCTTCCATGAGCCACCCTTGGCAACCTTGCGCCGTAGCATCGTGTTGTCCTCGCGAGCTGCGTTGTAGCGCATCTGCGGATTGACATCGTCCATCATCTCGTAGCTCGAGACGAAGTAGCTCGAGCTAGTCCACTCCGCTACGTTGCCCGCCATATCGTAGAGCCCGTAGTCGTTGGGCGAGAAAGTACTCACCTGCGAAGTAATCACTTGTCCGTCGGCTGCGTAGTCTCCCTCGAAAGGCTTGAAGTTTGCCAAGAAGCAGACTTCTTCCGAATCGAGGTCTTCGCTATTCCACGGGTACTTCGTATTCGTCCGTCCAGCACGCGCTGCGTACTCCCACTCCGCCTCTGTGGGCAGTCTGAACTCAGGGACGATCGCTCCATCTGGGAGGTTCAACCCCTTGCGATAGTTGTCCGTGCGCCAGTGACAGAAAGCTGTTGCTTGCTCCCACGAGACACCCACCACGGGATGATTATCGTAGCGAGGGTGGTTGAAGTAAGTGCGGGTGTAGATCTCATTCTTAGAGTTGGGGTAGTCGTTGACCCAGACCGTCTCGTCGGGATAGATCGCTACGATGTAAGTATTGAGAAAGTCGTACTCACTAGCGAGCTGACGTGTGATCGTCTCACGGATCACCTCGCCACGGTCATTGACGTAAGCCGTGTCCTTAGAGATCATCACTGGCTCCTGAACACCCTTGCTGGCGCGCACATCCTTTTGTAAGTTGTTGCGGTAGAGTGCCGCTGCGTGGTAGTCGTAGACCTCATACTTGTAGAGCATCTGCTTAGGATCGAGCTTACGCTCGCCCGTCACGGGGTTCGTGTAGTAGACACTCTCCATAGCCTCCAACTCCTGCTCTAGTGCACGCTTAGGATTGGGCAACGGTTGAGACCAGTCGAGGTAAGGCTTGACAGGGTCCCCATACTTGTCCGTTGTAATCTTGTAAAGCGGGTTGCCTCCGTAGAGTGGATCCGCAAGACGCTCGCGAATGATTGAGTCGCGTACATAGTAGACGAACTGTCGCCATTGCGCATTCGTCACCTCCGTCTGATCCATCCAGAAGGCATCTACCGAGATAGCTTTGTACTCAGCGGGGAGTCCCCACACCGTGTCCGCCTCACGCTCGCCCAGTACGATATGTCCTTGCGGTACTTGCACCATGCCATAGGGAGCCGGCTCACTCCACGAGGCGAGTCCCACGCCCACCAGCTCGGCACTCACGCCAGAGCCACGCTTGGGAGCGCAGCCCACCATGCTCAGCACGGAGATGAAGAGTAAGAGTAGTGCCAAAGCACCTAGTAGGGGCAAGGCTCCCGCTCTGATTCTAGTCCTAAGCCTTTGTACGGAACGTGCGTCATGCGCGCTCTCGGACGGACTGCTGTATGTCGGCAAAGCTTCTTTCATAGCTTCTAAGTTGTTTCAGAGTTCTATATTAATAGTGAGACGTACGAGCTAGAGGAGTCGGATACTCTTGTAGCTGTTGGTCCCTTTCTTGTGGCTAGACATCGGGAGTGCATAGGTTATCACCAGTTCGTGACTGCCCCAGTTGCCCCTCGCCAATTGACTCGTAGGCATCTCAAAGAGGTAACCCACGTGACACTTGCCAAAGAGCGCTCCCAGCCGTAGCCCCGCAGCTTGCAAAGGTCGGTACATCAGACCAGCCTCCCATCGCTGAGCCAAGCGTACGTCTAGGTTGACATCCACCCGCCACGACGTCAAGTTGGTCGAGGCAAATAGTGAGGGGTGCCACGATAATAACGCACCCCGTGGTGTAATATTGTACCCACAGACCGCATTGATATGTATCGGCACCTTCTGATAGTAGAGCCTGTCGAGCGTGATGCGCGGCACCGTGAGGTGACGCCCCGAGAAGCCGATGAAGTACCGAGGCGTGTGCCATAGGACTCCCGCAGAGAGATCAAAGGTGCGCCCCGATACGGGTGTCTGTGGTAGCGAAGGGTCATTTGGCGTCATCGCTCCTCCGTCTGGTATGTGCGCCTTGGTACCGTCATATAGGAGGTTGATCATGCCCAGCCCTGTGCCGATGGAGAGTATCTTGTCTCCCTTCCAGCGAAGCTGAAATGCGTACTCCGCCTGCGCCTCTGTGCGGGTGAAGAGACCAGCACGCTGCGCTGCGACCACCACGCCCACGCCGTGGTAGCTCTTGCCCCACTGCTGCTCCGTATGAGCCGAGACAAAAAGGTTAGCAGGCGCCCCCTCTATACCAATCCATTGCTGATGATAAGCAGCCGTCAGGAGCAGATCTTTCTGCAAGCCGATCGCTGCTGGATTGTAGTAGTTCTGCAGCCGTCGGTAGTCTGAGAAGATCGGATCCACCTGCGCCAGCGAACGCATCGGCAACCAGCAAGCCACGATCAGCAGACATAGCAACAGCCTCCCGAGAGACTTACGCCCCCACCTCTCCGCAACGCATACGCCCCTCTCCGACTGGTGCTCTTCTGGCGCAAGCCGTATAGCGCAGATCCGAGGTGGGTGCGTCTCTTTCATCCTAGGTGGCGTGTAGTCATAAACTAATAGCTATGCAGAGAGTCCCTGATTATGAGCCAGGGTCTATAGTGGCGAACTAGTACTCCTCCTCGTTGAAGAAGAAGTCCTCCTTGCTAGGGTAGTCTGGCCATATATCCTCGATGGTCTCATACTCCTCGCCCTCGTCCTCGATCTCCTCAAGGTTTTCGATTACTTCGATGGGCGCACCCGAGCGCTGAGCATAGTCGATGAGCTCATCTTTGGTAGCAGGCCAGGGAGCATCCTCCAGCTTGGAGGCCAATTCTAACGTCCAGTACATAGTCTGTCTATTTCAGTGGTTATATGATTAAGGTGTATCCTATCGGACAAAACGGCCGTGTCGCTAGATTATTGTGCACCTCCGCCGAATCGCCCCAATAGGTCGTCTCCTACGAGCGTGCAAATATAGACAACCTAGAGCATATTTACAACACTTCAAACTCCTAGACCCACTAATCTCACGACTAGCCCACAGTAAAGACGCAACTCCAGCTCCCCGACAAAGGTTACCCGCCCGATCGCTCCGACTGCTCTGATAGCTCCGATCTCCCCTCTAACTTCTAATCTCCCCC